>JBFGLK010000057.1:0-10339 GCA_041576195.1 Promineifilaceae bacterium (SeqCode) | reverse complement strand
GACACGTCCTCGACCGCCGTCCAGGACGTGCTGATCGATGTCTATCGCCAGCGGCCCATCCTCAGCCGGGTGTGCGAGCGTCTGATCGACCTGGATGAGGGACTGCAGGAGTGGCGCTATCGGCACGTCAAGATGGTGGAGCGGACCATCGGCAACAAGCCGGGGACGGGCGGCTCATCTGGCGTCGATTACCTTTCGGGCACGCTGTTTCAGCCGCTGTTCGCCGACCTCTGGGCTATCCGGACCCGGCTGTAGCCCTCGCCGGGCGTTCCTCCGCGCCGTCGTCCCCGGCGGCGCGAAGGGTGAATGAGACGCGTGTGCCGCCATCCGGCGGGCTCTCGACCCAGATCGACTCCCCGTGCGCTTCGACGGCCAGCTTGCAGAAAGCCAGCCCCAGCCCGCTGCCGTGGGTGCTATGGTAGCCTGGCTTGTATTTCTCGAAGAGATGCGCGGCTGTATCTGGCTCGATACCGGGACCCGTGTCCTGCACCGACACGACGATGCCGCCGTCTGCCGGTACCGCCGTCACCCGCACCTCGCCGCCGGACGGCGTGAACTTGGTGGCGTTATTGACCAGGTTCTGCAGGACGCGATCGATGAGATCGGGATCCGCATTGGCTTCCGGCAGGCTGGTTGCGACTTCCCCGGTCAACGTCAGATCCTTCACCTGGGCCACCACTCGCTGTTGCTGCAAGGTCTGGGCCACGAGCAGCCCGACGTCCACGGGTTCGGGCCGCAGCGGCATTTCACCGGCTTCGAGGCGCTCCAGGTCGAGGATTGAGGATACGAGCAGAAGCAGCTTCTCGGTGGTGTGCTGCGCCGACTGGAGCAGTTCTCGCTCCTCGTCGGCCAGCTGCTGGCCCATGAAACCCTCCAGCCATTCGAGGGTCAGTGCCAGATTGCTCACCGGCGACCGCAGATCATGCACGAGGGCGTGGGTCAATTCCTCGCGCATTTCCTGGATCTGCTTTAGCGAGGAGATGTCGGAGAGCAGAAACAGGTAGCCGTAGTCAGCTCGATCGCGGTCCTGGAACAGGTATTGGCGTGTCTGGTAGTGTCGGGTGCCCCCGGGAAGGTCAAGCCTGATTTCCCGGGAGACCGGCGAGCGCTCGGCGGCGTCGAGGGGCCAGTCGCCCAGTGCGGGCAGCAAGACCCGGATTGGTCGACCGATCACGTGCGCCGCCCGGCTCTGCAGGATCGTCTCGGCGCTGTGATTGAGGTTAAGGATGCGCCCGGCGCGATCGACGACGATGACGCCCTCGTCAAGGCTATTGATGACGTCCGAACGGGCGATCGGCGTCACCTCCAGCAAGTAGTAGTGTTTCAGGCCGAGGTAAAGGGCCAGACTACTGAACGTGAAGGCAAAGGGGGTCAGGTCGAGGTGGTCAAACGGGTTTAGCCCGACCAGCCCGAGGAAGTTGGCACCCCATGGCAACACCAGGGCGAGCAGAAGCGCCTCCGCCTGCCAGCGAAAGGTGGCTGATACGGAACGCCACATCAGCCGGAGCAGCAGCAGCGCCGAGGCCCCAAGCATCGCATAGCTTATGGCGGCGAATATCCAAAGCCAGGGCCCGGGCTGATGAAAGAGGAAGGTGTCGCCCGGCGCCAGCTCGCTATGGCGCCAGACGAGGCCATGGAGTTCGTTGGTCCAGGTTAGCGCCACAGTGACGGCCGGCACCGCCGCAAGCAGCGCCGTGTGCCCCGGGCCAAGCCAACGGCTTGGGCCGGCGTAGGCGACGACCAGAAATATCCAGATCGTCACCAGCACCGCGGAGCCTGTCAGGGATGCTCGGGCCCAGAACAGCTTGCCCGCCAGATCGATGCTGGCCAACTCCAGCCCATAGCTGACCGCCCAGCCCACGGCCGCCAATATGACGAAGGTGAATAGCGTCGAGACGCGATTTCGTCTCTGTCGCCGGGCGACCAGGGCGAGCGATAGCTGGCTGGCCGCCGTAAGGAAGAGGAAGAAGCTGTAGGGCGAATACTGCCAGACCATGTGACCTGCGTCGCGAGCACGCGCCTGAGGTGGCAACGTCGTGAGTGGTATAATGCTTCGGCGGGCGCTGCCGCCGGGCACGGGCCGCCCCACCCATGCCAGCCGTGGCGTCACCTGGGCGCCCGCCCCTTTCAACCGGTCGTCTAGCCTAAGGGTAAGCCGACCGGGTCCGGCTTCCAATGGTACTGGTGTCTCTTCTGCCACCGGCTCGCCTTGACCCGATAGGAGCTGGGTACCGGGTTCCAGGCGGGCCGCGTGTCGGCGACTATGCTGTTCTGGCACAACTTCGCACTGCTGATTAACGGCTTGCTCATGCTGGCCTGGCCGTTCGCCATCGGCCACTGGCTCTTCCGGCGTCGCCGCGTCGACTGGGGGCTCTTCCTGGTGGGGGCGACCACGTTCGTGCTCTCACAGGTTGGCCATATCCCCTTCAACGCGGCGATCTTTAGCAGGGTCCCGGGGCTGGGCGAGAGCGTCCTGGCGACCGCGATCTTCGCCGGGCTGAGCGCGGGCATATTCGAGGAGGTGGCCCGGGCCCTCACATATCGCTTCTGGGCCCGCGGCGCGTCCCGCCGGGTTGACGGCTTGATGGTCGGCCTCGGTCACGGCGGGGTCGAAGCGATACTGCTCGGGTTCCTCGTGCTCATCAACGGCTACTTCCTGGTGCGTGCCGGCACCGGCTCGCCCTCGCCGCTAATTCCCGCCGCGCAGGAGCCGATCATCGCCGCCACCCTGGAGAACCTGCGCGATCAGTCACCCTGGTGGCTGTTGACCGGAGCCGTGGAGCGTCTCTTTGCTTTGGCGCTGCATCTGGCGCTATCCTTGCTCGTGCTGCGCGCCGTGCGCGAGCGGCGGGCGACGCTATTACTGGCGGCCATCGGCTGGCACGGGCTCACCAACGCGGGGGCGGTGCTCCTCGTCGCGCGCGCGGGCGTCCTGGCCGCGGAGGGGTTCCTGCTGTTGGTAGCACTGGCCAGCGTCGGCCTGATCTGGCGCTGGCGCGATCCCGACGAGGGGCCGGCCATGGCGCCGGCGTCGGTCGAGCCAGTCGCCATGGCGCCGCCTGCAGCGACGCAGGCGCCGACGGCGGAGCAGCTGGACCGCACCCGCTATCACTGACGCCGCGAGCGCAGTTGCGGCCTGACTGGCGCCTGGTCGTGAATCGCAGTCCGGTGTCTTGAGCGGACGCGCGGTCCACGACGGGGCTCACATGACGACTTATCAGTGAGGCGCTGTTACATGATCGTCACTGAAGATCTGACCAAGACGTTTGACGAACACCTGGCCGTGGAAGGCCTGACGCTGACTGTCGCCGAAGGCGAGGTCTTCGGCTTTCTCGGGCCGAACGGGGCGGGCAAAACCACGACCATCCGCATGCTCACCTGCCTGATTGGTCCGAGCGGCGGTCGCGCCAGCGTGCTTGGCCACGAGGTCGGGCGCGAGGACGGGGCCATCCGGCGCCGGGTCGGTATCCTCACAGAGAGCCCGGGCCACTACGACCGGCTCAGCGCATGGAAGAACCTCCTCATCTTCGCCCGGCTCTATCAGGTGCCCGATCCTGAGGCGGCCGCTGAGAAACACCTGCGGCTGCTCGGTCTATGGAACCGACGCTACGACGCTGCCGGCACCTTCAGCAAAGGCATGCGGCAAAAGCTGGCGCTCGCCCGCGCCCTCGTCCACGAGCCGCCCGTCCTTTTTCTGGATGAGCCGACCGCCGGGCTCGACCCGGAGATGGCCAAGCTCGTGCGCGACTTCATCGCCGACCTGCGCGCAGAGGGCCGCACCATCTTCCTGTGCACGCACAATCTGGACGAGGCCGAGCGTCTATGCGACCGCGTCGCCGTGTTCAATACACGGCTACGGGTCGTGGACACGCCGGCCAATCTCCGCCGCCAGCTTTTCGGGCGACAGGTCGTCTTCCATCTGGCCGAGCCGGCCGAGCCCTACGTGGCCGTCGTGGAGCAGGTGCCGGGCGTGCAGCACGCCCGGGCGATGGATTCCCGGCTCATCGTGACGGTGGGGGATCCCGACGCCGAGAACCCGGCTATCATCCGCGCGCTGGTTGGGGCCGGCGCGGCGCTACAGTTCGTGGGCGAGCTACGACGCTCGCGTGAGGACGCCTACCTCGAACTCGTGAGGTAGAAGCGGAGTCGACTGGCGGCCGCGGCCGTCGAGCGAGGCAACAATTATGGTGCGCACGATCGTCGACAAGGAGTGGGCCGAGGTCTTTAAGAACCGGATGGTGCTGTTCACCGTGCTGTTTCTGCCGCTTTTGTTTACGGGCATCGCGTTGGCAGTGGTCTTCACCACGGGCGGCGCCGTAGTGGACGAGGCCGCGGCGAGCAGCCTGCCACCGGGCGCCGTGGAGGCGCTTTGCGGCGAGGTGGCGGACGCCGACTGCTTCGCGATCTGGCTCGCTTCGCAGTTTATGGTGTTGTTCATGATGGTGCCGCTCATCGTGCCGGTCAACATCGCCGCCTACAGCATCGTCGGCGAAAAGGCGACCCGGAGCCTGGAGCCGCTGCTGGCCACGCCGATTACGACCGCCCAACTCCTCGCGGGCAAGGCGCTGGCGGCCATCTTGCCGGCGGTGGCCGGCACCTGGCTGGGCTTCGGCCTGTACCTGATCGGAGTGCGCCTACGCCTCAGCGCCGCCATCTTCGCCCAGATGACGAGCCCGCTCTGGCTCATGGCCGTCCTCGTCGTCGGGCCCTTGCTGGCGCTGTTGTCGGTTGCCTTCGCCTTGATCGTCTCTTCCCGGGTCAGCGACCCGCGGGCAGCGGAGCAACTCTCGGCCGTGGTCGTGTTGCCCGTCGTCGCCCTGTTCATCGGCCAGATCGCCGGGCTGATCATCTTCGACCAGCAGCTGGTCCTGCTGCTTGCCGGCATCTTGGTCCTCGTCGACGCCGGCCTGCTCTACCTGGCGGTACGCGTCTTCCAGCGGGAGGCCATCCTGACCACCTGGAAGTAGGCGGCGCGACCCAACGCGGCCTCTTGCCAGAGAGCGGGTTTTGGCTATAATCCGCGAGCTTGCGTGACGGCAAGCGCGGTTTACCTGCCCAAAGGTAGTTTTCAATCACACACACACTTGGACCGACTGGGTGTGCTCCCACACCCGGTGACGCCGGGCTGCGTTCGCGCCGCCCGCGCACCGGAGGAGTTCCAGCGCGGGATGAAGAGTGTGGAGGCCAAAACACAAGGAGTATCTGATGAGCGTCGTTTCCATGAAAGCGCTTCTAGAAACCGGGGTCCACTTCGGGCACCGGACCCGTCGCTGGCACCCCAAGATGAACCCGTACATCTTCACAGAGCGTAACGGCATCCACATCCTGGATCTCCAGCAGACGATCTTCATGATCGAAGAGGCGTACAACCTGATTCGCGACACGGTGGCCGCCGGCAACTACGTGCTCTTCGTCGGCACGAAACGCCAGGCCCAGGACACTGTGGCACGCGAGGCGGCTCGCGCCGGCCAGCCCTACGTCAACACGCGCTGGCTCGGCGGCACGCTGACCAATTGGCAGACCATTCGCCAGCGCATCAAGTACCTGGACAATCTCGAGCGACGCCGTGACGATGGCGAATTCGAGATGCTAAAAAAGAAAGAGCGCCTGACCCTGGAGAGGGAGATCGCCAAGCTAGGCTCTCGTCTTGGCGGCATTCGCCAGATGGATCGCTTGCCGACGCTGCTCTTCGTCGTCGACATCATGCACGAGGACACCGCGGTGCGGGAGGCCAACATCCTCAACATCCCCATCGCGGCCATGGTCGACACCAATTGCGATCCGGACCCCATCACCTACCTCCTACCGTCGAACGATGACGCCATTCGGGCCATCAAGCTCATCGTGGGCAAGATGGCGGACGCCGCCCTGGAAGGTATGGCGGCGCGCAAGGAGGCCGAGGAAGCCGAGATCGCTGACTTCGATCGCTATGCGTTCGAGGACGATGACCGCATCCACGAGCTGTCGGATGAGGATCTGCTCGGCCGTTCCACGCTGGCCAAGATCCGGGAGACAGAGCTCCGGACCGAGGCAGCCGCTGCCGACGAAGAAGAGTAAGCCGGCACCTGGCCTTCCGCGACCCCTCGCCGGCAGCGACCGGCGCGGGCGCTCGCCCGAGGCCTGTCACGGCCGCAGGAGAAAGAGCCAAGATGAAGATAACCACCGAGATGATCAGAGATCTACGCCAGGCGACCGGCTGTGGTGTACTTGAGGCCAAGAACGTGCTCGAGGAAGCGAAAGGCGACTTTGACCGGGCCGTTGACATCCTACGCGAGCGCGGCCTGGCCAAGGCCGCCAAGAAGGCCGGACGCGAGGCCAACGAGGGTATGATTGAGCTCTACGCCCACACGGGCAACCGGGTTGGCGTGATGCTCGAGATCAACTGTGAGACCGATTTCGTGGCCCGAAACGAGCAGTTTCAAGAACTGGCGCATGATCTGGCACTACACATCGCGGCGATGAGCCCGCGCTACATGGAACCCGGCGACGTCCCCCAGGACGAGCTGGATCGAGAGCTCAGCGTGTTACGCAGCCAGGCGCTGGCCGAGGGCAAGCCGCCGACGATCGTGGACAAAATCGTGGCCGGGCGGCTAAACAAGTTCTACGAAGAGGTCTGCCTCCTCGAACAGCCGTTTGTCAAGGATGACAGCGTCAAAGTGCGCGACCTCATCACGGAGGCTGTGCGCGTTCTCGGCGAAAACATTGTCGTGCGGCGCTTCAGCCGCTACGAGCTCGGCGAGGCGCTCTGACGCCGACGCGACAAGGGGCAGCGAGGAAGCTGCCCCTTTTTTTGCCTGTCGATCACCAAGGAGTGCGCCATGAGTTCCCTGCGCTATCGACGCGTATTGCTAAAGCTGGGTGGCGAGGCGCTGGCCGGGCCTGACGGTACCGGCATCGATCCGTCCCGGGCCGCCGAGGTTGCCCAGATTGTCAAAGATGTCTATGATCTGGGCGTGCAGATCGCCGTCGTCATCGGTGCCGGCAATCTGTGGCGGGGCACGGTCGGTATGCGCTTTGGCATGGAACAGAGCACTGCCGACCACATGGGCATGATCGCCACGGTCATGAATGCCCTGGCGTTGCAGGACGCCCTTGAGCGCCTCGGCGTGGTCACTCGCGTCCAGACAGCCGTCGAAATGCGGGCGGTGGCGGAACCCTACATTCGCCTGCGGGCGATTCGCCATCTGGACAAGGGGCGAGTGGTCATCATTGGCGGAGGTACCGGTAACCCCTACTTCACGACCGATACGGCCGGCGCCTTGCGAGCCATGGAGATCGGCGCCGACGTGCTGGTCAAGGCCACCAAGGTCGACGCCATCTACGACGCCGATCCGCAGACCAACCCGGAGGCGAGGCGCTTCACGAAGCTATCCTACATCGACTTCCTCAATCAGCAGTTGCGCGTCATGGACAGCACGGCCATCACCCTTTGCATGGAGCACAAGCTGCCAATCGTCGTGCTCGATCTGTGGCAGAAGGACGCCGTGCTGCGACTGGTCCAGGGCGAGGAGGTCGGCACCACTATCTCAAGTTGAGCCGAGGCAAGGAGGTCCGCCATGATCAGGGAAGTGTTGGAAGACGCGGAAGGCCGCATGCGCGGCGCCATCAGCTCGCTCGAAGGTGACCTGGCCTCCTATCGCACGGGGCGGGCGTCGCCCCACCTGCTGGATCGCATCGTGGTTGAGATGTACGGGACCGAGATGCCGCTCAACCAGCTGGCCCTGGTCTCCGTGCCCGAACCCCAGCAACTGGCCATTCGCCCCTTCGATCAGAGCGCCCTTTCCGCGATCGAGCGAGCCATCCTGAAGTCGGACTTGAGCCTGACTCCGAACAATGACGGCAAGATCATCCGCCTCAATATTCCCCGGCTGACCGAAGAGCGCCGCCGACAGCTCTCCCGCGTGGTCGGCAACCGCGTCGAGGAGGCCAAGGTGGCCGTCCGAAACGTGCGCCGGGATGCCCTCAACACGTTGCGCGAGCTCAAAAACGAGAAGATGGTCGCGGAGGACGCATTCTTCGAGGGCCAAAAGGACCTGGACCGCTTGACCCAGGTGTTCATCGAGAAGATCGATGCCATGGGCGAGGCCAAAGAAGTCGAGATCATGGAAGTCTGATGGCCACTCCGTCCGAGAAGGCGCCTCTGGACATCACCGGGCTGCGCGTGCCGCGGCACGTGGCCATCATCATGGATGGCAACGGGCGCTGGGCCCGCGGCCGCGGCCTGCCGCGGTCGGCTGGCCATCGGTCTGGTGCCGAAAACCTCCGGCGCATCATCACCGCCTGCGTTGAGTTTGGCATTCGGATCCTTACGATCTACGCTTTTTCCACGGAGAACTGGGTGCGGCCGCAGTCAGAGGTCCGCGCCTTGATGAAGATCTTCGCTCGCTACCTGGACCAGGAGCTCGACGAAATGCATCGGCAGGGGGTCTGCCTGCACCATCTGGGCGATCTGACGGGCGTCTCCACGACCATGCAGGAGAAGGTGCGCCGTGCGCTGGAGCTGACCAAGGACAACGATCGCCTGATCCTGAATATTGCCTTCAATTACGGGGGGCGCGCCGAGATTCTGCACGCCGTGCGCCAGATGTTGGCCGACGATGTCGATCCCGACGACCTCACCGAGGCGCTGTTCAGCTCTTATCTCTTTACCCGAGGGCTGCCCGATCCCGATCTCGTCATCCGCACGAGCGGGGAGCTGCGCATCAGCAACTTCCTCATCTGGCAGGCGGCCTACGCCGAGTTCTACCCGACGCCGGTCCTGTGGCCTGAGTTCGATCGCGAGGCGCTCTACGAGGCGCTCGTGGCCTACACCGACCGGGAGCGCCGCTATGGCGGGCTGCGGGGAAACCAGAGTGACGGCGCCGGCTGACGATGTTCCTGGAACGACTCGCCGTCACCCTTGTGCTCGGTCCGCTCGCCCTGTACCTCGTCTTCCTGGGCGGGCTTTTCTATTTCCTGCCGGTCACCCTAATCCTGCTGCTGGCCACCGTCGAATACCGGCAGCTGCTGGGACGCCTAGGTTGGCAGCCGGCGTTGTGGCTGCTCATGCTGGCAAACTTACTGCTTTTTGTCGATGGCCAGTGGCCGGCCCTCGGCCTGGCCACGCCCGTCCTGCTACTGGGCCTCCTGGGTTTCATGGCGGTCGCCCTGGTCCGCTACGAGCGGCGCCAGGGCACGGCGCCCGCCGGCGATTGGCTCACAGGCCTGGCCGGCATGCTGCTTCTCGGCTGGCTTGGCAGCCATTTCTTTCGCCTGCGTGGCCTGGCAGACAACGCCTGGCAGTGGACGCTGCTCGCCCTCACCGTCATCTGGGTGGCCGACTCGGCTGCGTATGCCTACGGCAAGCGTTTTGGCCGCCGGCGACTGGCGCCCAGGCTCAGTCCAAACAAGACAGTGCTCGGCTACGTTGCCGGCATCGTTGCCGGCAGCGCGCTGGCCGTGATCGTGGCCAATTGGTTGGGACTGCCGCCCGTCCAGGGCCTGCTGGTCGGCCTGGTCGTCTCCACCGTCAGTCCTGCCGGCGACCTCGCCATCTCCCTGCTCAAGCGCGAGGCCGGCGTCAAAGACTCAGGCCACCTCCTGCCCGGCCATGGAGGCGCCCTCGACCGAATCGATAGCCTGCTGTGGGCAGTCACCCTGACCTATTACGTCGTCACTCTGATCGCCTAGCGTGGAGGCACTCGCAATGGAAAAGTTGGTCACAATCGAGCGCTTCATCTACGATCACCAACCATTCAACGCCAAGGGCGAATTCACCAACCTGCTCTATGACATCGCCCTCGCGGCGAAGATCATCGCTCACAAAACCAATCGCGCCGGCCTGACCGACATCCTCGGACGCGATGGCGGCACCAACGTCCAGGGCGAAGCCCAGGAGAAGCTGGACGTCTATGCCGACAGCGTGATTCGCCGCCTCAACGATCACACCGGCCGCCTGTGCGTAATGGCCTCCGAAGAGCGACCCACGATCATCGAGATCCCGCCGACCTATCCCAAAGGCACCTATGTCCTGGTGTACGATCCGCTGGACGGCTCCTCGAATATCGACGTCAACGTCAGCATCGGCACGCTCTTCGGCATCTACCGCGCCGTGGACTGGTCGCATCGCGGCCGATTGGAGGATTGCCTGCAACCGCCGCGCAAGCTGGTTGCCGCCGGCTATGTCCTGTATGGATCGAGCACAATGCTCGTCTACAGCACCGGCGCCGGCGTCCACGGCTTTACCCTCGACCTGGAATTGGGCGAGTTCTTGCTCTCCCACGAGGGTTTGCGGTTCCCGGAGCCACCGGTGTATTACAGCGTGAACCACGCCTACTACCGGCACTGGCCGCCGGCGGTT
>JBFGLK010000056.1:0-10572 GCA_041576195.1 Promineifilaceae bacterium (SeqCode) | reverse complement strand
GTGGACCGCCGTCGACATCCTGATCAACGAGCCCGCTTTCCGCGACGCCCAGGCCCACGCGCTGTCTAGCCTGGACCGAGAGGTTGCCGGCATCCTCGTCGGCCCGCCGCCCGAGAAGCAACCGGACGGCCGCTACGTCGTGCACGTGAGCGACATCATCATCGCCAGGCACACCCGCATGTCGGGCGCCAGCGTCACCTACACACCCGAGAGCTGGCGTTATGTCAATGACAAGCTGGCCGAGCGCTACCCGGAGGGCGACGCGGTCATCGTCGGTTGGTACCACACCCATCCCGGCTTTGGCATCTTCCTCTCGGGCATGGACCAGTTCATCCACCAGCACTTCTTCACGCAGCTCTGGCACATCGCGTTCGTACTCGACCCGCGGGCCCGGAAGACTGGCTTCTTTTGCTGGAATCGACAGCGGACGCAGGTCGATCAATACGAGTTTCCCTGGCCAGAATGGGCCGCGCACGGCTGGTGACCGGCGCCGACGGCGACCCGACGCTCCGGCGAGCCCCGGGCGACGGTGCTATAATCGGCCGTGATCCGCGGGTGCCGGCAACGGCTACCGCCCGCCCCGCCGTTACCATGATCGAGAACGAACCGCTCCACATCTCCCACGAGGACGTCGTCCAGGCCAACCAGCTGAGCCTGCACTGCCCGATCTGCGCCAGCGCCGTGGAGCAAAACGTGGATGGGTCCGACCTGCAGCCCGTCATCTGCACCAAGTGCGGCACGCTCTACCACCGGGCCTGCTGGCAGACGGGCGGTGGAAAGTGCGCCATCCTCGGCTGCGGCCACGCCGAGTACCGCGTCCACGGCCTGGACCTGGGGCCGGTCATGGTCATCACGCACGCGGATATCCCGCGCGAGGGACGTCGGCTCCCGCCGCCTGGTCAGGAAAAACGTCTCAAGGACGAGGAGCGGCGACGGCGCGCCGCGGAGCGCCGGGGGTTCTGGGCCACGCTGTTTGAGCGCCTGCTGCGCGCCATCCGCCTTCTAGAATAGGCGCCCCGCGCCTCCAGACATGACGCTGCATCCCATCCCGGTTGACGAGCACTCTCCCTTTGTCGGCGAGTCCTGTGCTCTCTGCAAGGAGCCGTTCCAGGCGAACGACCTCATCGTCGTCTGCCCGGAAGACGCCGTGCGCCATCACCGACACTGTTGGGTGGCCAACGGCAACCGCTGCACGGCCTACGGGTGCACCGGTGCGGGCAGCCTTGGCGACCCCGTGCGACCCGGCCATCACGGGGGCCGGCCCCGGGCGGCCGCGGCGCCCGTCGTCACCGTCATCGCCGACGACAGTGGGCGCCCGGCGTCTCGGGTCAAGGTGATGCCGGCACGCACCTTCTCCTGCGCCCAGAGCTGCCTCGTCCTGGCCATCGCCGTCACCATCCTGCTCGTCGCCCTGAGCTGCTTTGGGCTCTGGGCCATTCTGGACTTCGTGGCGATGGAGTTGCTCGGTTGGCACTACCGCGAGCCGGCTGGCACCTTGCCCTGGGGCGCCCTCCTCCTCACCGCGCGTCTCTGGCTGCCCATCGGGTTGCGCGGCGGGCCGGCGCCCGGCTGAGGCGCCACTTGACCGTCGGGGGAAAGCGACTATAGTCCCCGCTGGGCGCCCGCCGCGGTCCGACGGTGGGCCATGCGGCACCTTCCCATCACGCAGCCGTTCGACCGTCGAGGTAGATCATGACCCCTGAGTTCACCACGCTCCTGGCGAGCGTCCACGAGATCCGCGACTTGCAGAAAGCCCAGGCGGTCCTTAGCTGGGACCGCGAGGTTAACATGCCGCCCGGCGGCTTGCCGGCACGCATTGAGCAGATGACCACGCTCAGCCGCCTTATCCACGAGCGCCGGACAGACCCGGCGTTCGGCGAGGCGATCGAGGCAGCGGCGGCCAGCCTGACCGGCGTGGACGACGACAGTTTTGAGACCCGCCTGATCCGCTATCTGCGTCGCGACTTCGAGATCAACACGAAGCTGCCGGCGGAATACGTCGTTCGCCGCACGGAGATCAGCGCCGGCGCCCGCCGCGCCTGGAAAGCGGCCCGCGAGGCCGCTGACTTTGCCAGCTTCCAGCCATGGCTGGCCCAGGTCATCGAGCTCGGACAGGAGGCGGCCGACTACTTCGGGTATGAGGACGAGAAGTACGATGCCCTCCTGGACAAGTACGAGCAGGGCGCCACGACGGCTCAGGTGCGGGCCCTGTTTGACGCCGTCAAGGCGGCCACAGTGCCGCTGCTTCGCGATATCCAGGAGCGTGGCCGGCCGGTTGACGACGGCTTTCTCCACCGTCCCTATCCCATCGATGGGCAGAAAGCGTTTGCCCAGAGGATTGCCGCCGCTGTCGGCTATGACTTTGAGCGCGGCCACCTGGGCACGGCGACGCACCCATTCGCCACGAGCTTCTCTCGCGACGACGCGCGCATAACGACGCGTTGGTACCCCGACTTTCTCAAGCCATCATTGTTCGGCACGCTGCACGAGTCAGGCCATGCCATGTATGAACAAGGCACCGGCCCCGAGCTGGCTCGCACGCCGCTGGCCCGCGGCACCTCGTCTGGTATCCACGAGTCCCAGTCGCGCAGCATTGAGAACAACATTGGGCGCAGCCTTGGGTTCTGGCGCATCCACTTTCCCGCCCTCCAGGCGACATTCCCTGAGGCGCTCGGCGATGTCACGGTCGAAGCATTCTATCGGGGGATAAACAAGGTGCAGCCGTCTCTCATCCGGGTGGAGGCCGACGAGCTCACCTACAACCTGCACATCATCCTGCGCTTTGAGCTGGAACAGGCGATGATGCAGGGTGACCTGCAGGCGGCCGACGTTCCGGCCGCCTGGAATGAGAAGATGGCCGCGCTCGTCGGCATCGCGCCGGCGAGCGATGCCGAAGGCTGTCTACAGGATATACACTGGTCCGGGCCGAGCTTCGGCTACTTCCCCACGTACGCGTTGGGCAATCTCTACGCAGCACAATTCTTCGAGGCGGCCATGGGGGCCGAGCCGGCCATCAAGGCGGATCTCGCTGTTGGCAACCCGACATCAATGGTGGCCTGGCTGCGCGAGAACGTTCATCGGCACGGGCGCAAGTACCCGCCGGCCGAACTCGTGGTGCGGGCCACCGGTAGGCCGCTGAGCCACGAGCCGTTTGTGCGCTATGTCAAGGCGAAGTTTTCGGAGATCTACGAGCTGTCTTGAGGCCTGATCCGGCGCGGCGAGGCCAGAATGCTGGTGTGGCGCGGGTCACGACCAGCCGCCGACGCGCGACACGCCAGCGACGATGATCAGAAGCGTAATCAGGACGATCAGGAAGCTATTGCGAAAGCGGTCACTCTCCGGGCTGTTGCGGCGCCAGCGCCCGCTGCCGTGCAGTACGCCCGCGGCCACCACCATCGTCAGCGCGTGTTCGAGGCGGTAGGCCGGCCAGCTGCCAGTGCTGAGCCCAAACCAGAGCAGGAGGACGATGCCCAGCGTCACGTTCAAGTCCACGCTGCCCGCATAGCCGCTCATCAGGCCGCGATCGAGCGGCTGAAAGGGTGTCTTGCCGAACCAACCTATCAGGAACTTCAGCAGGGCCGCCGCGCCCAGGGCGACGATCAACCAGCGCAGGACGGAGTGAATGGTTAGCAGCAGTTCCATGCGCGTTTCTCCAGGGTAGCCGGCACCAGGACCTGTGGAGACCGGGCTGCGTTCGACCGATTATTCTGACCGATCGAGCATGTCTTGGGGGTAATCCACCCGGACCCGAGCGATGGCCAGGCCCTCGACTTCCAGGATGGTGAACGTCAATTGTCGATGCTCCACCGTGTCAGAGACAACCGGAGGCCGACCCAGCCAGGTGACGATCAGGCCGCCCACGGTTTCGACGTCCGGGAGGTCATCCAGCGGACCCAGGTCCAGCCCGTGCTCGATCAGGTCATCGACCGGCAGGCTGCCCGCCGTCTCCAGGACGCCCGGCCCCACCTCCTCGAGCGGCTCCTTCTCCAGATCGAACTCGTCGCGAACCTCGCCGACTACTTCCTCGACGAGGTCCTCGAGCGTGACAATGCCGGCAACGCCGCCAAACTCGTCAAGCACGACGGCCATGTGCGTCCGTTTGCGCCGGAAGTCGCTCAAGAGATCGACGACCAGCAGCGACTCGGGCACCATGGGCGCCGTGCGCAGCGCTCTACGCAGGTCGAATGGGCCGTCGTCGTTCAACTCGTGGCGAATGAGATCTTTCAGATGCAGAATGCCGACGATGTGGTCCAGATCGTCATCATAGACCGGAAATCGCGTGTGGCGGCTGCCCGTCACATACGCCTTCAGCGCGTCGTGGTCGATGTCGGCGGGGATCGCCTGCACCCGCGTCCGCGGCGTCATGACCTGGCCGACGTGCCGATCGCCGAACTCGAAGATGTTCCGGATCATCTCCTCTTCCTGCAGATTGAGCAGTCCTTCCTCGGTGCTGGCCTCGACGATTAACTTGAGCTCTTCTGGAGTATGCAGCAGGTCCTCGCCGTGCGCCGGCTGCACGCCGAACAGGCGCAGCAAGGCGGTGCCAACGCCGTTGAGGATGCGCACAGGCCAGATGAGTATCTGTTGCACGATCTGCATAGGGCCGACGACGGCCATCGTGGCCTTGACCGGAGTGCTGAGGGCGATCGACTTCGGCACCATCTCGCCAAGCACAATGTGCAGGTAGGTAAGCAGACTGATCGACACGAGATAACCTGTGGTCGTCACCAGTCCCGAGGTTAACTCGGCACCTGTGAGCCGGGCGAGCGTTGGTTCGATGAGATGAGCGATCTGGGGCTCACCGTACATACCCAGGCCCAGCGACGCCAGGGTGATACCCAGCTGGGCGGTCGCAATGTAGCGGTCCTGGCGAACGGGCGAGCTCAGGACGCGCAGCACACGCCGGGCGAGGGAGCTCCCTTCCCGGGCCCGCTGCTCTATCTGGGAGCTACGCACGCCGATGATGGCGAACTCAGCGGCGACGAAGAAGCCGTTCACCGCCACGAGGAGGGCGATGATCAGGATTAACACGGCGACCGAACCGGCGTTGACCGGTTCGGTGGCCGCGGCCAGGGTGAAGAGCGCCACCCCGGGCAGACCCATGGCCAGCAGGATGGGCCTAAGGCGCGCCGGGGTCGGCCGCGCCGGTGCCGGCACCGGCGACATCACCGTCTTCCGTCTCTTCATCATCGCTCGCATCGACCGCTTCCCACTCCGGGATGCGGCTCAACTCAATGGCCGGTTTCTCCAGAGAGATCTCGGCCACTCCCAGGTCTACCATCTTCTCCACGCGCACCAGGGTGCCGTCGATGGCCACTTCCTCCCCCTCATAGGGGGCGCGTCCCAGCGTGGTCAGTATCAGGCCGCTTAACGTGTCGGCCTCCTCCTCGGGAAAACTCAAACGTAGGTATTCGTTCACGTCGGATATCAATAGATCGCCGCGTAGGTGATAGCGTCCGTGCTCGTCCTCAACCAGGATCTGCTCCTCTTGATCGAATTCGTCCTGCAGCTCCCCGAAGACCTCCTCGATCAGGTCCTCCAGCGTGATCAGGCCGGCCGTGCCGCCATACTCGTCGAACACAATGACCATATATTGGTTTGTATGGCTCAGCGTCTCCCATACCTCGGCGACGGGCAGCGACTCCGGCACATAGACCGCGTCCCGACGCACGGCGCTGGTATCGGTCTCGCCCTGCAAGAAGAGGCGATAGAGATCTTTGATATGCACGATGCCTTCAATCTGGTCGATCGAGTCCCGATAAAGCGGGATACGCGTGTTGCCCGCTTCCATACACAGGGCCAGCACTTCGGCCACCGGCGCCTGGATCGGCGCGGCCACGAGGCGCGTGCGGTGCACCATGACCTGGCGCGCGGTCAGATCCCGGAGGCGCAAGGTATTGCGCAACATCTGGCGCTCTTCCGCCTCCAACAACCCGCCCTCGGTGCTGGCCGCCACAAGGATCTCGATCTCCTTTAGGGAGTGGGCCACGACATGGCCATGATGATCGTAGCCAAGCGCCCTCAAGATGATCTGGCCACTGCCGTTGAAGAACCAGATAAACGGACGGAAGAGGCTGAGCGAGATCCGCATCGGCACATAGGTCGCCAGTGACATGCGCTCGGGATATTGAACGGAGATTGACTTCGGCAGCAGCTCGCCCAGAATCACCTGGAGGGTTGTGATCAGGATGAGGACCCCCCAGACAGCGATGCTGGCCGCCAGCCCCTCGGTGGCCAGGCCGGGGTCGATGTCCAGCCCGAGGGCGGGCAGCGCTCTGGCGATGGGATCGGCCAGCCGGGCGGCCAGCACCCGCTGGCCATAGGCGCCCAGCGTCAGGGACGAGATCGTGATGCCAATCTGACACGCCGCCACATAGTCGTCGATCGGCTTGCCCTCGGCGATGAGGGGCAGAAGACGTTGGGCCAGCGCATTGCCTGAGGTGGCGCGCTCGAGGATGCGCGTCTTACGCACTTTGACTGAGGCAAACTCGGCCGCCACGTAAAGCGCGTTGACCATGACCAGAACGGTGACGATGAGGACTACGACGAAAGGGGACATGAGTCGGCGCGCTAACGTGCGGCGACGCTCTGCAGCGGGCCAACCGGCAACCGGCCCACTGCCGGCACCACGACCGACCCGAGCGGGGACTGGCTCACCTCAGAGAGAATCGTCCGCGGCAAGAGGGAAAGAGGCACGAGCTAACCCACGCCTTCCTGTCCGACGGATTCGCAATCTGGCTGTGTGGATGTGGCCACCAGGGGCGTCAAATATGAGGGGGGGTCGTCTTTTTCGCTTAAGCCGTCAACAGATGACATCGTCTAACTTGATCAATTCCGCCGCGCGTTCCGATTGCCACGAGGCAGTGCGCAGCGTCGAGCTCGCGCTTCACACTGGATTATAGAGTAGTGACGGTCGGGCGGCAACAGCGTTTCCTGGGTGCTATGAGGCGCCTGCCGCACTTCGTCTCCCAACCGGGTGTCGCCGGGGCGAGCCCTCTGCTACACTCGCAGTCCATACTGAAGAAGGAGTGTTGCCCATGGCAGGAAAACGCATCTTGCTGGTCGAAGACGAGCACGCCGTCGCGCGCGGGCTGGAATTCGCCCTCGCCCGCGAGGGCTTCCATGTCATCTGGGCTGACACCGGCAAGAAGGCGCTGTGGCTGGCCGAGCAAGAGGCGCCGGACCTGATTCTTCTGGACATCCGCCTGCCGGACCTGTCCGGCTTCGACGTCTGCCGGCAGCTGCGGGCGTCTGGCCATCGCGAGCCGATCCTCATGGTCACTGCGCTGGACGACGAGGTCGATCGCGTCCTCGGTCTGGAGATCGGCGCCGACGACTACATCGTCAAGCCCTACAGCTTGCGCGAAGTTATCTCGCGCATTCGGGCCCAGCTCCGGCGCGCCTACGGCGAGCTCGCGGCCGACGCCGGCGGCCGCCCCATCCGCTTCGGCAACGTCGTGGTCGACTTCGAGCGACTCCAAGTGACGCGCGACGGGCGCCCGGTCGAGTTGACGGTCACGGAGTTTCGCCTGCTCGGCCATCTGCTGGCCAATGCCGGCAGGCCGTGCAGCCGCGACGCGATCATCGCCGCCGTCTGGGGCTACGACGGCACCGTCGGCAGCCAGCGCACGGTGGACGTCCATATGCGCCACCTGCGCGAAAAGCTCGAGCCTGATCCGGCCCGACCCCGCTGGCTGGTGACCGTCCGCGGCATCGGCTATAAGTTCGAGCCCTGACCGCCTCCCCATACCGGCGTAAGCCGATGTTGCGACATCTTAACAGGAGTGAAACAGACCGCTAACGCGCCTGCGCTAGAATAAAAACCGTCAGGCGCTGGCTTGGCCGCGGCGCGGGTCCGTGAACGCCATAAGGACGCCGGCGGGCGGGCGGCGCCGCGACACCAGACGATTCCGCTTATGAGGTGAGTCACTTATGAAGCGAAGAAATGTAACCATCGTTCTCGTCGCGCTGGCGGCGCTGCTCTTCCTTGGCCTGCTGGCCGGCGGGGCCGTCGCCTACGCGGCCTTCCGCGACGACAGCCGCCTGGCTTCCGTCGCGTCGTCCGTTGTGCGGTCGCTGCAGGGCGAGGTCACCCCGCCGGGCCAGAGCGCAGAGACGGCGGCGCCGGTCGTGGCCGAGCCCGACGAGCCAGGCCTCGTCATCGTGCGCGTGCTGCCCGACGGTCCCGCGGCGGCTGCCGGCATCCAGCGTGGCGACATTCTGCTCGAGATCGAAGGCGAAGCTGTCAACACCCTGGCCGAACTGCGCGGGCGCCTGGGCGACTTCTCACCGGGCGACACCGTCGGCGTGACCGTGATGCACGGGGACGACCGACGCATCCTCTCAGTGAAGCTCGGCGGCGAGGACACGCCGATGCTTGGTCTCGTGCCCTGGGCTGAGGGGCCGGCCCGACTTGGGTCAGCGCCCTCCATCACCATACAAGGCGTCGAGGTCCTCGAGGTCCTAGCCGACAGCCCGGCCGCCGCTGCCGGCCTGCAGAAGGGCGACCGCATCACCGCCGTCAACGGCGAGACGCTGAGCCGAGCGCTGGCCGATATGCTGAGGACGTTCGCCCCTGGCGACACCATCACGCTGGGCGTGGAGCGTGGGGACGCGACCGTGGAGCTCACCGTCACGCTGGGTGAACATCCCGATGACGCGACTCGGCCCTATCTTGGCATTCACATGCGCCAATTCATGATGCGCAGCGACGGCTTCCGTATCCCGCGGGGCGACGGCATGCCCTTCAATGAGGACGGGCCGCGGTTCGCTCCGGCAGCGCCGGGCGCCCTGGTCGTCGAGGTCATGGAAGGAAGCGGAGCAAGCGCCGCCGGTCTGCAATTCGGGGACTTGATCACTGCCGTCAACGGCGTGGTAATCCCCGACGCCCAGGCCCTGCGCGAGACGCTTGCCGGGCTCAGCCCCGGTGATACCGTCACGCTAACGGTGCACCGCGGCGAGGGTGAGCCGCGCGAAGTCGAGGCAACGCTGGGCGAGAACGACGAGGGCGGCGCCTACCTTGGCGTACGACTCGCCCCCCATGGCCTCCGGATCCCGGGCCTGCGCCGGGGGTGCGACGGAGCGGGTGAAGGGTTGTGTTTAGACGAGGAGTTCTTTGAATTCAACCTGCCGGAGCTCGATCTGCCGTCCCTGCCGTTCGACCTCGATCTCGAGTTGGGCGGCGAGACCTTCTGATCCCGAGGCCGCGATGTTTCGCTCCCTTCGGCCCCGGCTGGTGTTGAGCTACGTGCTGCTGACCGTCATGGCGGTCAGCCTCGTCGGCGCGCTCACGCTGACCCTGGTGCGCCGCTCGCTGGCCCGGCAGGAGGCCGCTTTCCTGGAGGCGAACGCCGAGGCGATCGCTCGCCAGGCCGATCCCTTGCTGGCGTCTGGACACGGCCTGGTCGCTCTGGAACAGCTCGCGGCCACGGCCGCCTTCCTGACCGACACGCAGGTTCGCGTGCTCGACGCCGAGCGCACCGTCTTGACAGATTCCGGCGTGCCTGGGCCGGCGGACAGCGTGGGCTGGCTGGCGTCGCCCGCCGGTCTCGTGCCCGGGGACCTTGAGTCGACACTGGATCGCCTTCCCGGGATGGTGTTTCCTCTGCCCCGACAGGGCGCCCAGGGGCTGGCCTTTCGGGCGGCCGCGGGCGAGCTGAGCCGGACAGGGGCGGAGTTCGTCATCGTCGAGCGCTCGCCGGGACCATGGGGATCGCGACTGCGCTTTCCGACTGCTGCCGGCACGACGAGCGCCGGCGGCGCGCTGCCCGCTGACAGGGCGCTGGACGCCATGGCGCCTGAACTCCCCTCGACGCCCTCACAGATCGTCTCCGTGCCTATCGGCTCGGCGACCGCCGCCCTTGGTTATGTCGAGTTGACGGGCGCACCGGGCACCGCGACCGCGGTGTTGACCGCGATTCGCAACGCCCTGCTCGGGGCCGGACTGGGCTCGGCGATCGTGGCCGGGGTCGTCGGCCTCGTCGTCAGCGGTTCGCTAACCCGGCCTCTCCGCCGCCTCACGGCCGTGGCCGGCCAGATGGCTGCCGGCGACCTCTCTGTCCGAGCCAACGCGGACGGCCAGGACGAGATCGGGGCCCTCGGCCGGCAACTCAATCAAATGGCGGCCGACCTCGATAGCTCCTTCGCCGCTCTGCAAGCGGAGCGGGATGCGCTGCGCCACTTCATCGCCGATGCCTCCCACGAGCTGCGCACGCCGATCACGGCCCTGGCCAACTTCAACGAGATCCTGCAAGGACCGGATGGCACCGATCCCGCGCTGCGGGCCGAGTTCCTCGCCGCGAGCGAGGCCCAGCTCGCGCGCCTCTCGTGGGTCACCGGCCATCTGCTCGATCTATCGCGACTCGACGCCGGCCTCATGCGGTTGGAGCGGCAGACGATCGACGCCCGCCAGATGGTGACCGGCGCGGCCCGCGAGGCGGCGCCCGCCGCCCGCGCCAACGGCCTGACCGTGCGCGAATCCCTGCCGGGTGAGGAGGTGCCGGTGCACGTGGATCCGGCGCGACTTGGTCAGGCCTATGCGAATCTATTGGATAACGCCGTCAAGTTCACTCC
>JBFGLK010000055.1:0-10576 GCA_041576195.1 Promineifilaceae bacterium (SeqCode) | reverse complement strand
TTCACTGACGGTCTCGACCATCTCGTTTCTGTCCGCTCGTTTACTCACCGTCGGGCCACGCCTGTGGGTGGGGCGCGCCTCACCCTGCCGGCAGGCCGTTGCCCGCGCCGGCTGTGGCCAGGCGCTCCGCCACGCGCAGTCGGGCACTGCGGCTGCGCGGGTTCGCCTGCACCTCCGCGGCCGACGGCTTGACCGCCCGGCGGCCAATCAGGCGAAAAGTGGCCCGGGCGTCGCATGTGCAAATCGGCTGCCGGGGTGGGCAGACGCAATCGCGCGTCCACGCGCGCATCGTCCGCTTTACCAGGCGATCTTCCAGAGAGTGGAAGCTGATGACAGCCAGTCGACCACCGGGCCGCAACACGGCAGCCGCGGCGTCCAGGCCGGCGGCGACGGCGTCCAGTTCACCGTTCACGGCGATGCGGAGCGCCTGAAAGACCTGGGTTGCCGGGTGCCTGCCCCGCGCTCGCCCGCGGCCGGCGGCGCCGGCGACGACCGTCGCCAGCTCGCCGGTCCGCCGCAAGGGCCGGGCAGCCACGATGGCCCGGGCGATCCGCCGACTGTGCGGCGCTTCCGCGTTGCGCCAGAACATTTCCGCCAATTCTGCCTCGCTCAGTCCGTTCACCAGATCCGCCGCGGTTGGGCCACGGCGGCGGTCATAGCGCATGTCCAGCGGCCCGTCCTGTTGAAATGAGAAGCCGCGCTCCTCGTCGGCCAGCTGGCGTGAGGAGAGCCCGAGGTCCAGGAGGACGCCGTCGACGGCCGCGAAACCCAGGCCGGCCGCGTGGGCGGCCATGTCGGCATAGCTCGCCGTGACATATGTGACCCGGTCGCCGGCCGCGGCCAGCCGGTCGCGGGCGAAGGCGAGCGCTTCCGGATCGCGGTCAATGGCCAGGAGCCGCCCGTCGGGCGCCGAGGCGGCCAGGATGCCGGCGCTGTGCCCGCCCGCCCCGACCGTGCCGTCGATGTAGAGACCGCCAGATTGGGGCCGCAGAAGTTCAAGCACTTCCCGATAAAGGACGGCAACATGCCCTGCTGGGGGCGCCATTACAGAGACCTATCGACCACGGGGCGCGCCGGCCCCGCGGCAATCGCATTAGGCGGGTAGACTCCGGTCGGTGACGTTGTGGAAGAGAACCTAGATCCCGAGCGCGTCCCAGCGCGAGGCATCGTCGCTACTTTCGACCTGTGCGCGTTCGGCCCACCAGACCTCCACATTCCAGATCTCCAGGTAGCTATACATGCCGGTGATGACCACCTCGCTGTCGATGCCGGCAAACTCGCGCAGGAACTGGGGCAGCACGATGCGGCCCTGGCGATCCGGCACCAGATCGATGGCGCCCGAGAAGACCCGCCGGCGGAAAGAACGGACCCCCTCATCGCCGAGGGGCTTGGCGGCGATTGCATCCGCCAGGTCCTTCCAGCCGTCTAGTGGGAAGAGCATCAGGTTGCGGTCGAACCCGCGGGTGATCACCAGGCCAGAGGCCAGCGCACCACGAAACTTGGCCGGAATGGTCAGGCGGCCCTTGTCGTCGATGGTGTGTGTGAACTCGCCCAGGAACATCCGTTCTACTCATCCCACGCTGGCACGAAAACTGGCCCGTATTGTACCGAAACGCCCCACTTCCTGCCACTTCAACCCACCGTGTGGGAAAGTATACACCAAACCCCCCCACCGCGGAAGGTGCGAACGACGTTTTTTTAAGGTTCATCGCGGGCCGCCGACCGCCGGATCGGCTCCGGTCATGGGACCTTTGGGGGATGCCGGCAGGCCCTGGGCCAGGGCGGCCACGCGCTCTTGAGCCAGCACGCCCAGAAAACGGCGATCGGGCTCGGTCAGCGACGCGCGCAACAGGAGCTCGGGCCGGCGTTCCCAGGTGCGGCGCAAGGCCGCCTCGCGGCGCCAGCGGGCGATCTCCGCCGCGTGCCCGGAGCGCAGCACGGCCGGCACCTCCCAGCCGCGGAAGACCTCCGGCCGGGTGTAGTGCGGCCCTTCCAGCAGGCCACTGGCGTGGCTGTCCTCCGCCGCCGCGTCCTCCGCGCCGAGGACGCCGGGCAGCAGCCGGGCCACGGCGTCGACGACGACCAGGGCGGCCAGTTCACCGCCGGTCAGGACGTAGTCCCCGATCGAGATCTCGTCGTCGACCAGGTGGCGACGCACGCGCTCGTCAACGCCCTCATAGCGGCCGCACAGGAGAATGAAGCCGGGCAAGGCGGCCAGGTCGGCGACGACCGCCTGGGTCAGCGGGCGCCCCTGGGGCGTCAACAGGATCACGGGTCGCGGCCCATCCATGATAGGCGGCAGGGCCTGGATGGCCTCGACGGCGGCGAAGATCGGCTCCGGTTTGAGGACCATCCCCCCACCCCCGCCGTAGGGGGGCTCGTCGGTGACGCGGTGCCGGCCGGCGGCGTGGTCGCGTATGTTGTGACGGCGCACGGTCAGGAGGCCGGCGAGCTGCGCGCGATGCAGGATGCTGGCCTCCAGATAGGCGGTGAAGACGTCGGGAAACAGGGTGAGGATGTCAATCTGCATGCGGCGTACCTCGCGATGGGTCGCCCGGGCGTGCCGGCACCCCAGGGGGCCGGCGTCGAGGCGGGCGCGGCGCCGAGATCCTACCCCAACGGCGCGCCGCCGTCATCGGACCTTGCTCAGCTCGTGGCCAGACCCGCCGGGGCGACGTCAAGCAGACTCGGCGGCACCTGGATGTAGGTGGGCCACCAGCGCTCCCAGACGCGCTCCCGCGGCGTCTCCTTGCCGACGGGCTCCGCGGGCAGCGGGAGGGCGTGCCGCTGCGCCGGCTCCCACGCCGGGGCGGCCAGCGGGTCCTTGAGGAAGCCGGTGGCCACCAGGGTCACCGCCACCTCGTCGCCCTGGTCGTAGTCGACGACGGTGCCGATGATGATGTTGGCCTCGGGGTGGGCATGCTCGCGCACGACCTCGGCCACGATCTGGATGTCATGGATGGTCAGGCCCGGCCCCCCGGTCAGGTTCAGCAGAATGCCCTGCGCCCCTTCGAAAGAGTGGCTGTCGGCGCCGGCGACGAGTTGACGGGCCGCGGTCCAGGCCGCGTCCGAACCGGTGGCGCGGCCGACCGTCAGCAGGGCGGTGTCACCCAGCGACAGGATGGCGTGCACGTCGGCGAAGTCGACGTTGATCAGGCCGGGCTTGCTGATGATCTGGCTGATGCCGCCAATGCCGAGGAAGAGGTCGGTGCCGGAGAGGAGCTCGTCCGCGCCGCTTGCCGGCACGAAGACGACGGTGTCCACCATGCGGCGCCAGCGCTTGAGCAGGCCACGGAAGCCGCCCCCGGCCTGCTCCCGCACGGCGTCGGAGAGCACGCCGACCGACAGGGCACCGACCTGCCGGGCGATGGCCGCCACGTAGTGCGCTTCGTCCAGCAGCCCGCGCTCATTGCTACTGACCAGGAAGACCATGTCGGCGTCCTTTAACGCCCCATAGAGCACCCGCGGCGATTGCACGACGCAGGGCCCGTCGTCCGACTCCTCCTCCGGACGCTCGATCGCCAGATCCGCGATCGGTTTGTTGAGCACGATAGCCCGGCGAAAGGCGTGCGCCGTCGTGTCGACGACGATATGCCGCACGCCCGGAATCGGCCGAAAGGCCGGCCGCAGGGCGGCGTTCTCACACAGATAGACGACGCGAATACAGGCAAATTGGCTGAACGACTGTGCTCTCAGCATGAATGTCTTCCCCTCTGTTTCCACCACACCGACTCTTGACCGCTCCCACACACCACCGCCTCGCCTGCTCTGGCTCTCCTGCGCGCGCCCTTTGCGACGACGGGCACGTCCTGGATCCGGCTGGCTGCCCGTGGCCCTGTCGGGGCCGTGGCCCCGCTACAACCGACTCTGGCGCCGCCGGCTAAGGCGGCCGACCTGGGCCACTGGCTGCGATGCTATGTGCTTGTGGGTACTACTACGGAAAGGCGTTTCACTACGCCGCATTCACGCAAATTTTACGCCATCGCTCCCGGACTGTCAATTTTCTTTAACCTCAATGGCAGTCCCGGCCGGTATCAAGCCCTGGCAGCGCGGGGCTGCAGTACGGAGAGTCGTAGTTGACGGTGCAGGCACGCGTAGGCGATTCCGTGCAAGGTATGGGCACACAAAGGAAGCCAGGTACCGGCCAGGGTTGGTCCCGGTGGGCCTGGCGCAAGACATAGGAGGTTAGATGTGAATCGCTTCATTGCCCTCGTCGTTGCTCTGCTCTTCCTCGCGGGTCTGGCGGCATTCGCTCCCGGCGCTGCGCCGGCGCTGGCCGCCCCAGGGCCCGAAGAGCACCCACCCCAGCTGATGCGCTGGGTTCAGATCGTCCGCAAATCCGAAGGCGGCACCTGGTGGCGCGATGTGGCGGGGTTCCACATTCGCGGCGTCCGCCAAAGCGCCACGTACGGAGGGGATCTGGTCGGCGACCTGAGTCTTCTCTACAACGCGGATGTGCAACCCAACGGAGACGGCCGTGCCTACGGCGACGTGGTCATCCGGCTGTCCGGGTACGCTGACCTGTTCGAAGGCACCTTTGCCTATAAGATCTCGCGAGGCATCGTCATCGACGGCGAGATGATGGCCTCCAATGGGCACGGGCTGACGCTCGTCGCCACCCATATTCGTCAGGGCAGCTCCGGGCGGGTCCTGCTTCTGGATGGCTATATGACCGTCGAGCCCGATCATTAATCGCCAGCGCCGCAGCAAACTGAAGGCGACGCCCACCCGATCGGAGGGCGTCGCCTGCTGCCGGCATGATCCCAGGCGCGCGACCTGGTTACGCGGACGGCCGGCCACAGGTCGCATGTGACCATAGGAACAGGCGACCGTCGGTGCTCTGGCTCTTCTGACGCTCTATGACGTCACGGGAGGGAAACAAGGGGGGAGCGGCACGGCGTGGGCGGGAACCGGCATGAGGTGACGCGCGTGGCGGGCCGCGAACGATGGTTTCGCCCGCGGCCCGCCGGTGGCTCACCTATGGCTCCGCAAGCAGTTCGCTCAGAACGCGACCGTCGACGTTGCCCGGGCTCGTCCACCCCTGGAGGTAGTAGATAGTTGGAATGGCGTCGACGAGCGATACGTCCTGACCTGTATAGACGCCGTCTTGCACGCCCGGCCCCTTGATGGCCAGCAAGACGGGCATGGTCGCCCGACCCCCGTGGCCGCCAACGACGTCTTCGTAGAGATTCCCATGGGTAAACTGCACCCGATGGCGTGTCAGGACCATGAGATCCTGCCAGATGACCTTGGAGTTATCGGGCACGGGGTGGTCAATCAGCCATTGGCTATAGAGCTCCGCCCGTCCTGGCGCGCCGACCCGGCCAAAGGGCCCGAGGACGCTGTCCATACTGACCGCCATTTCACTACGGGTGATGGCCACCAGGGGCTGGACGTAGGCATTGAAGGTCGGGTGCCAGTACTGCCAGTTCTCCAGGTAGCCGGCCACCGCCTCCGCGTCCGCCCCGTCCCACAGGTAGACGCTGGCCACCTCCGCGAACGAGGCGGCAGAACGGACCGCGGGGCCAAAGCCGCCATCCGCCAAGATTTGATTCAGATCCACCGGCACCGGCAGGTAAGTGTTGCCGCCATGATCCGAGTAGAGGGTGACGATCGACGCGTCCAACACCTGGCGGGTCGCCAGCGCGTCGAAGAACAAGCCTGCCAGCGTGTCAACCTCGTGCACGACGTCCAGGATGGGCTCCCGGTTGGCCTTCGCGTTGTAGATGTTCACGTCATCCCAGAGTGTGGCGGGCGTGCCCCGATTCCTCCACTCCGCCGGGAAGGACGCCCCACCGGCCGCGTGCTGGATGTGGTCAAGATTGCCCAGATGAACGACGAGGACGTCCGGGTCCTCCGCCGCGAGGATGCGCAATGCGCCACGCATCACCCAGGCATCGGAGGGATGGTGGCCGGGTTCGTCGCCGCTCAGCCCCAGTCCCTGGGCATGCAGATGGAACTCGCTATAGGGCCAGATGTTGACCCCGTCGCGATCGGTCGCGGCATTGGCGTCCGAGGCCGGGTCGCCCAGGACGTAGGTTGCCGGCACGCCCAGGTAGGGCGGGAACCGCTCCCCATTGGCCATGATGTCTGGCACCGAGTGGCTGTCGTCCGCGAAGAGGTGCCACATCTGCCACTTGCCGGAGACCATGGCCGTGAAGGCGGCCAGATCCCCACCAAGGGCCGGGTCTTTGGCCACGTCGAAGATGGACTGAACCCGTTCGCCGTCGGGACCATAGCGGATGTCATCCGGGTTGCGATAGCGATACACAGGCTGATTCTGCTGATTCCAACCGTAGAAGTAGACGCCGACCGAGTTCATGCCCAGGGTTCCCGGCCAGCTTCCCGATAGCACACCAAATACGTTCATGTCGGTCGCCGACAGAAGCGAGTCCCTTGCGCCGGGGAAGCTGGCGCTTCCGGTCAGAAAGCCCTGCAGCCGCGGCATTAGCAGCTCGTCGGGGCCCGGGTTGGGCTCGCCGTCGGTGCCCAATGTCACGTACGCCGGGGAGAAGCCGTCGACGCCCAGAAAGAACACCTTCGCGTGAGACGAGACGAGGGCGGTGCTGTTGCCACAGCCCTCGTGGCCGTTGTCGAGCGTGGCGGCGAGCGAAGCGGCTCCGGGGGTCCCGTCGGCCGCGTCCACCGGCGATGAGACCGACAGGATAACGCTCCGCGCCTCGCCGGGCGCCAGGTCATCGATCCCCAGGACTGCCGTGCCGGGCCCTAGGGACTGAAAAGCCTCGTCCCCAAAGGCGAGCGTAGCCGACCAATCGTTCGACTGGTCGGTTACGGCAATGCTGCCCGAGGCGCTCTGGGTGCCTGGATTGCGCAGGAGATAGACATAGGTCGTCACCGCGCCCGGGCCGACGCGGTGGGCGCGAGAGGCGTCGACGGTAATTGGGGTCAGGACCCCCGGATCGCAGCTATGCGGGCCTGCCGGCAGCGCGCGCACCGCGCCGGCGACCAGGAGCAGCCCAATGGTAAGCGGGGCCAGCCACAGGCTGATCGGCCAACGAGAGACACGATTGCGGAACATGACAACCTCCTGTAGTGGCGGCCAGACATGCCGGCGCCGGCAGACCGGCCTGGCCTCATTGCCGGGTGGAATCCGAGGATGTCCTTGACTGGGTTTCTACGGCGATCTATGATGAGAAGGGAACCAGGAGGGATCGCCTGGCGCCGGCGAGCCGCAGGCAAGACACGCTCTCAACTCTCATTACAATCTGCCTGTTCTACGAGTGCGCGGATGTGCGTACCTCGTGCCACGTACTTCCGCTGGCGCCGTTTCCGTAATCGCCAGGCTAAGAGGCCCGGCACGGCGATGTTCGCTACGAATTCTCGTAGGCGGGCGCCGAGCTTTCGTACCCCATGGCCTCTATGCTGGCAGCAAGTGGCGAGTGCCAACGGCAGACATGGAGTACACGGCATGACTCTCAACAGGCGTTTTGGTAAGCTCCTTTCGGAAGGAATCACCAGCGTCGCGCGCCGTCAGAGCCGTACCATTGCCTCCGTCGAGCGGGAACTGGCAGAGAGTCTCGGCTACAGCGCGCACACGGTGCAGCGCTGGCGCCGCGGCTACACGCCGCGCCAGCTGGACCAGGTCGTGGCCCAGGCCGGCTACTGCCTCTCTCAGGGCCGCCTGGACCGGCGCTGGGCCCAAAGCCTCTTGCATCACGCCGGTCATCCGGAGCCAGAAGCGGTTGTGGCCCGGCTTGACCCGGAGTCGGGCGTGCAGGCTCGTCATATCTTTCTCTGCTACGGACGGGGCATCGAGCCGGATGTCTCGCTGGCACTCCAACTCGCGCAACATCTGAGCCGGCAGCACCAGGTCTTCTTCGATCAGGCGCATGGGCTCACGCGGGAGTCGGTCACGCGGCTCCATCGGGAGCTGATGCAGGCGGAGTTCCTCGTCGCGTTATTGTCGGCGGAGTCAGTTCTTGACGAGGTCGTACAGTTGGAGATTGAGTCGGCCATCTCTCTGGCGGAGCGATCGAGCGGCGCGCCGACGGTGCTCCCGGTGCGGGTGGCCTATCGGGAACCGTTTCCGGACGCTCTCGGGCGATACCTGAACACGCTGCCGTGGGCGCTGTGGCAAGAGGAGGCGGACACGCCGGTGCTTTTCCAGGCGATTGAACGCGCCGTAGAGGGGACCCGGCTGCCGCGAACCGGATCGCCAGAACCATTGGGGCCGCTGGAGACGGCGCCACGGGCACCGGCCGCCATCCCGGCGCCACTGCCGGCAGTGTCATCGCCCGTCGACGACGCGCTGGAAGGGACGGTGCCCTTGCGTTCGGAGTTCTACGTCCAGCGCGAGTCGGACACGATCGCGCTGCGGGCGATCGCCCGCCGCAACGTGACCTTGACGATCAAGGGCCCGCGGCAGATGGGCAAGAGCTCCCTCCTGATCCGCGTGGGCCGCGCCGCCGAGGAGCTGGGCAAGCGTACTGTGTTCCTGGACTTCCAGCTGTTGCGGCCCGCATTCCCGGAGTCGACGACCTTCTTTCAGCAGTTCTGCGCGCTCCTGTCACACGGATTGGGTCAGGAGCATGACCCGGCTACATTCTGGCGGGCGCCATTACCTAACCCGTTCCTTTGCACCGAGTTCGTGGAAAAGCGCGTGTTGCCGGCACTGGATCGGCCCATGTTGCTGGCCATGGACGACGTCGACAGCCTGTTCAGCGCCGGCTTCCACACAGAGTTCTTTGGCATGCTCCGGGTGTGGCACAACAACCGCGCCTTTCGCCCCGACTGGCGCCTGCTGGATCTGGCCCTGGTGACCTCCAGCGAGCCCTACTTCTTCATCGCCAACCTCAGCCAGTCGCCGTTTAACGTCGGCGAGGTTATCGAGCTGCGAGACTTCGACCGGGCGCAGATTGAGTGGCTCAACGAGCGGCATGAGCGGCCGCTGGACTCGTCCGAGCTCGACGGGCTGACGGAGCTGCTGCACGGGCATCCCTACCTGGTGCGTCGGGCGCTTGCCCTCGTGGCCAACGGGCGCACCACAGCGTCGACGCTGTTTCGTCAGGCAACGGATGAGGACGGCCCGTTCGCCGATCATCTTCGTTCGCTCCTGATGCGGCTGCTGAACAACGAGCCGCTGTTGGCCGGGCTGGCGGAAGTGATGAATGAAGGGCGTTGCCGGCAGGAGGAGGTCTTCTACCGCCTCCGCGGCGCCGGGCTCGTCCGGCGCGAGAATGGCAAAGCCGTCGTGCGCTGCGGCCTCTACGCGCGCTTCCTTCGCGAGCGTCTCCATGACTGGAAAACTTAACCTCTACACCGTCGGAGGCATCGTCCAGGCCGGCGATGGCATCTACATCTGCCGGCAGGCGGACGAATCGCTTTTCGAGCTCTGCCAGGAAGGCGAATTCGCCTACATTCTGACCCCGCGCCAGGTCGGCAAGTCCAGCCTCATGGTGCGAACAGCCGAGCGCCTGGAGGCTGCCGGCCGGCGCACGGCCATCATCGATCTCACCGAATGCGGCGTGCTAGCCACACCGGGCGAATGGTATTTCGGGGTTGCCTCCATGATCGCCGGACGTCTCGGGCTGGCGCCCGATCTGCTGGCCTGGTGGATGGCACACGATCACTATAGCCTGGCGCGCCGTCTCTTCATGTTTTTCACGGACATCGTGCTACCGGCGTTCCAGGAGCCCATCACCATCTTCGTCGACGAGATCGACAGCACCCTGGCGCTCGACTTCACAGACGACTTCTTCGCCACCGTGCGCTATCTCTACACCGCCCGCGCCCTCATGCCGGAACTCGAGCGGCTCGCCTTCGTCCTGATTGGCGTGGCCACGCCGACGGATCTGATCGCGGACGCCCGCCGCACGCCCTTCAATATCGGTCGGCGGATCGCCCTGTCTGATTTCACGCTCGTGGAGGCCATGCCGCTGGCCGAGGGGCTCGCCCATGACCGCGAGCTGGCCGGTCGCCTGCTGCGCTGGATCCTGGAGTGGACGGGGGGTCACCCCTATTTGACACAGCGGCTCTGCGCCGTTGTGGCCCGGCAGGAGCCGCCGTGCACCACGTCAGACGAGATCGACCGGCTGGTGGCGCACACGTTCTTCGGCGACCGTGGTGAGCACGACTCGAACTTGCAGTTCGTGCGCGACATGCTGACCCGTCGGGCGACCCCGCCCGTGGAGATTCTGGCCACCTATCGCCAGGTGCTGCGTGGGCGCCGCAGCGTGCCCGACGATGTCCACTCGCGGGTCAAGATCCATCTCAAGCTCTCGGGCGTCGTCGTGCCGGCCGACGGCAGGCTGCGCGTGCGGAACCCGATCTACGCGACGGTCTTCAACGACCGCTGGGTCCGGCAACAGTGGCCGCAGAACTGGTGGCAGCTAATCCCGGCACACGTTCGCCTGTTGCTTGCCCTGATCGTCGTCACGCTCGTGGCCCTGACCTTCGTTTCGCTGGCCGCGGTGCGCAGCAGCCGTGACGCGCAGGAGCTCGCCGCGGTGGCGGTCACGCGCGAGGCAGTGGCGGTCGCGGCCGAGGCCAGGGCCGAGAGCGCGAGTGTACGGGCAGCGGCCCAGGCCCAACTGGCAAACATGCGCCTGCTCATCGC
>JBFGLK010000054.1:0-10580 GCA_041576195.1 Promineifilaceae bacterium (SeqCode) | reverse complement strand
GGCGCTCCGGAGCGCCCGCCACGGGCAGATTGATCGGCGGGGGCCCTGTCCTGGTTATCCGGCTGTCAAATCAGCGCAGGGGCGAAAGATCGGCCCGAAGGACGGGTGGCGGCGGCCAGCGCCCGGGGCAAGTGGGGAAGGTGGGACTCGAACCCACACGCCTTGCGGCACATGATTCTAAGTCATGCTCGTCTGCCAGTTCCGACACTTCCCCACGCAAACGAGGTAAAATTATACCACTGGTGGGCGCGTTGCCAAGAGTCTCCGGTCCGGTCAGCGCGCGGGCCGGCACGTCGCGACAGGAGTCAACCCGATGAACACCACGCTGGTCAAGAACGCCACGGTGCTGGTGACGATGGACGGCGACCGGCGCGAGATCCCGGATGGCGGCCTCTTCGCCCGGGGCAACGTGATCGAGCAGGTGGGCCCGACGGCCTCGCTGCCGGCACAGGCAGACATCGTGCTCGATCTCGCCGACCACCTGGTGTTACCCGGCCTCATCAATACGCACCACCACCTCTACCAGACCCTGACGCGGGCCATGGCCCAGGACGCCGACCTCTTCACCTGGCTGCAAACGCTCTACCCCATCTGGGCCAACCTCACCGACGAGGCGGTCTACGTCAGCACGGCGATCGGCCTGGCCGAGCTGATGTTCTCCGGTTGCACGACGAGCAGCGATCATCTTTATCTTTTTCCGAACGACTGCACCCTTGACAGCCAGATCCGGGCCGCCGGCGACATCGGCATGCGCTTCCACGCCGCCCGCGGCTCGATGTCGCTGGGCGAGTCCCAGGGGGGCCTGCCGCCAGACCGGGTGACCGAGCGTGAGGACGCGATTCTGCGTGACAGCCGGCGCCTGATCGAGACGTACCATCGGCCGGAGCGGCATGCCATGCTCCGCGTGGTCCTGGCGCCCTGCTCGCCCTTCTCGGTGACGCCAGATCTCATGCGCGAGTCGGCGGCCATGGCCCGCCACTACGGCGTCCGCCTGCACACCCATTTGGCCGAGACGGCCGAAGAGGACGCCTTCTGCCGACAGACCTTTGGCCAGCGGCCCGTCGACTACGTGGCGTCCCTGGGCTGGACCGGCAACGACGTCTGGCACGCCCATTGCGTGCATATGAACCGGGAGGAGATCGCTCGCTTCGGCCGCACGGCCACTGGCGTCGCCCACTGCCCGTCGAGCAACATGCGCCTGGCCAGCGGCATCGCGCCGGTGCGGGCGATGCGCCGGGCCGGCGTGCCAGTGGGGTTGGGCGTGGACGGCTCCGCCTCGAATGATGGCAGCCACCTGCTGGCCGAGGCCCGCATGGCGATGCTGGCGGCCCGGGTGGCCCCGGATCGCCCGGGCGATCCGGGTTCCACGCACCACGAGCGCTTCCCGGCGTTTGCCGGCAACCCCGGGGCCATGACCGCGCGCCAGGCGCTTGAGCTGGCCACGCTGGGCGGGGCGGCCGTCCTCGGCCGGGACGATGTTGGCGCCCTCGCCCCCGGCATGAGCGCTGACTTCATCGCCTTCGACCTCAACCGCCTGGAATATGCCGGCAGCCTCCACGACCCGGTCGCCGCCCTGCTGCTGTGCCAGCCGCGCCAGGTAGACCTCAGCGTCATCGACGGCCGGGTCGTCGTCCGTGACGGCCGGCTGCTCACCCTCGACCTGCCCCCCCTCGTTCGCCGGCACAATCAGCTCAGCCGGGCCATGATTCGCGGCGAATGACCGCCGCACCGGCCCCGGCATCGGGCGCCCTCCGTCTCGGCGCCCACGGCGCCGTCGTCGACGAGCGCGGCCGGATCCTGCTCGTGCAACGGGCCGACACCGGGGACTGGACCCTGCCAGGCGGTGTCGTCGAGGCCGGCGAGTCGCTGCCGGCAGCGGCGCAGCGCGAGATCGAGGAGGAGACCGGGCTGAAGGTCCTGGCCGTGCGGCTGGTGGGCGTCTACTACGCGCCGTCGCCGGCCCCGGAGACGCTCACATTTGACTTCCGCTGCCTGCGCCGGGGGGGTGAGCTGCGGCCCTCGCCAGAGACGCCACGCCTTGGCTTTCACGACCTGTCCAGGCCGCCCGGCCACCTCGATCGGCGCCGACGGGAACGGGCCGGACGCGGCCTGACCCATGCCGACCGCCTGCCCCACCTGGGCGTGTATCGTCCCGGCCGGGTGGGCGAACTCATGGCCCGCTGGATGGGCCGGCGCGGGCAGGCGGAACGCCCATACTCGGGCTGGCAAGCGAGTGTGACACTCAGCGTCCGCGACGGCGCGGGACGTGTCTTGTGGATCCGGCGCGATGGCGAGGCGCCGTGGCGGCTGCCGGCCTGGCCCCACGCGCCCGGCACGGCGCCATGGGCGACAGCCCGCCGCCGCGCCCGGCAGGAGCTGGGCATCGGCGTGGCGGCGCTCGGCCTGGTCGGCGTCAGCCACACGGCGCCCGACCGGCTGCTGCTGCACCTGTCCGGCACGGTGGCCGAAGGCACGGCCGTGGTCGATCAGCGAAACCGGCTCTGGTCGACCGGCTCGACGGCGACCGGGGCGGCAGCCGCCACGTTTGCCCGGCCCGATGTGGCCCTGCTGGCGGCGTCGCCGCCTCACCCACAGGCCACCCTGTTTCGGGGGCAGGGTGATGGCTGATCCATGAGCTTCCTGCGCTTCATCCTGCGCCGCGCGGCCCATCACTATCAGATCCTGTTGACGCTCGGTTTGGGCGTCATCCTGGCAACGGGCCTCCTAGCCAGTGGGCCGATCCTGGTCGACACCGTGGTCGAGTTCGGCCTGCGCAATACGCTCCTTGCCGGCAACGCCCTGGCGCGCAATCTGCGCGTGACCGTCCTCTCAACCTCACTGGACGAGAGCGCGTATCGGGAGCTGAGTGCTCGCGTGGAAGAATTGTTCGCCCGGCGCTTCGCCGGCTACCTGGCGCAGACAGTGCCACAGGCGAATTCGCCCTGGCTGTTCCCGTGGGTGGACGGCGCGCCCCTGGATGGTGAGCGGGTCAGCCTGGCGTTCGATGAACGGGTTCTGGCGGAAACTGAACTGGTGGCCGGCAGCTACCCGGCGTCCGTCCTGGTCGACGATCGGACGGTGGCCGTCATCGTTGGCGAAGACCTGGCCGAGGCTTACGGCCTGGAGGCGGGTGACCTTCTACCGGCCAGCCGCAACCGCGGCAACGACGCCCCGGATCTGTTTCTGGAGATTGCCGGCATCGTGCGCCCGAGCGAGCCGCGCGATCCCTACTGGTCCGGCTCGTTGAACCCGCTGCGCCCGCGCTCCGAGGCGCGCTGGCGGGCCCAAACCTACGTCTTCGTGCCCCCGCCAGCCTTCTTCTCCACGGTCGCCCGCCTGTTTGTCGGGGGACGCGCCGAGCTGCATTGGAACATTCTGCTCGACCCGTCGGCCATCCTCTCGACGGATATCCCGCGTCTGGAGCAGGCCCTGGACGGCTTGATCTTTGAACTGCTGGAGATCAGCCCCACGCGCCCTGTCATGGAGACGACGCTGGATCAAGTGCTTTCCAGCTTCGGCGCGCAGGCGCGGGCTGTACGTCCGCCGCTGCTGTTGCTCACGGCCGAGGTGGTGCTGCTGGCCCTCTACTACGTTGTCATGGTGGCGGCCCTGGCGGTCAAGCAGGTCGAGCGGGAGTTCGCCGTCTTGAATAGCCGGGGAGCGGCTGCCGGGCAGCTCTTTCGCATCCAGCTGGGTGAGGCCGTCCTCATCGCGCTCGTGGCGCTGGGCAGCGGCCCGGGGCTGGGCGCGGCGCTCGTGCGTGCCCTGGGGAGTGCCGGCCCGCTGAGCGACGTCAGTCGCGGGGCCTGGAACCTGTCGCTCAGCGGCGCGGCCTGGCTGGCGGCCGGCGTCGGAGCGTTGGCCTGCCTGGCCGGCCTGTTGCTGCCGGTCGGTCCCGCGCTGCGCCGGAGCATCGTCAGCCAGACGCGTGGGCTGGCACGTGACGTTCGGCCCCCGATCTGGCAGCGCTATTACCTGGATGTCTTCCTGCTGGTCGGCGGCCTCCTCTTGCTCTGGCGAATGCGCCTCTACGGGGGCATCGTCAGCGGCAGCCCAGGCACCCAGGTGGATTGGCTGCTCTTGCTCTCGCCCCTGGCGCTTCTCCTCGGCTCCGGGACCATCGTTCTACGCGTCTTCCCCCTGGTGCTGCGCCTGGGGGCGGCGCTCGCGGCCCGTGGTCGCGGCTTGCCAACCGCGCTGGCGATGTGGCAGACCTCGCGCAACCCCACCCACGTGGCCCGTCTCGTCCTGCTGCTAACGCTGGCCATGTCCCTGGGGCTGCTCTCCACCGGCATCAGCGCCACCCTCGACCTGAGCGAGCAGGAGCGGGCGCGTTATGCGGTGGGTGGCGACCTGCGCCTGATCTCTTCGTTTCTCCTGCCGCTGGGGGATTTCCAGGAGATAGCGGGCGTGGCAGGGTCGACGGCGGTCTATCGCACCTTTGGCTCCATCGTTGCCAGCCGGACCGCCGATCGCTTCAATCTGCTGGCCATCGATCCGGCGCAGTTCGGGGTGGTCGCCACGTTTCGGGACGATTTCGCCGATGAGCCGATGAGCGACCTGCTGGACCGGCTGGAAAGGGCCCCGGAAACGGTCCAGCCGACCATCGCGCTTCCCGGGCAGCCGGGACGGATCGGCGTCTGGGTATGGAGCGCGCCGGACGACCCGGCCACGCAGAGCGGGTTTAGCGCCCTGGCCGGCGACAGCCACCTGGACAGGATCAAGCTGGAGGCCCGGGTGGAGACCGCCGCCGGCCAGCTCGTGCAGATCACGCTCCTCCCGACAGATAACGATCCGGCCGGTTGGCGCTATTTTGCTGGTAACGTGCCCGACCTGGGCGATGGCGCCTTTCCACTCGCCCTGCACTCGTTCTGGCTCACCAACAGGGCGCGTCGCCAGGTCGGCTTTGGCAGCAACTTCGTGCCGGCAAGCATGCAGCTGGCGCTCGACGATCTGACCGTCACGTCACGCGGCGGCGCCGCGGCCCAGGTCGTCGCCGGCTTTGACGATCTCCGGGAAGTGTGGCAAGTCACGGGCAACTCATTCACGACCTTCGGCGTGGACGCTCCCCGAAGTGGGCGGGCGCGCCTCGACCTATTCTTGCGCGAGCTCGAAGGCAGGGAGACGGTGCGCATCGCCCTGGTCGCCGCCGAGCCCGCCTTCGTCCCGCTGCCGGCCCTGATCGACACCGACCTACAGCAGCAGACGAACGTGGCCGTCGGCGATGTCCTGCGCGCCACCGTTGCCTCGCGGCCTGTCGACTTCCGGATTCAGGGCATTGTCAGCTACGTCCCCACGCTCTACGACGATCTGGAAGCCGGCTTCATGGTGACCTCGCGCGCGGGTCTCCTGGCCTGGCTGAACGACCAGCGGCCCGGTCCCCTCAACCCCAACGAGCTGCTCCTCGACCTCGATCCGGCGGTGGACGCCGCCCAGATCGCCGAGGCGGCCTTGATGGAGGCCCCAGACCTCGAAGCCATCCTGGACTACGACGTCGTGCGGGCGACGATCAAGGCCGATCCGATGGCCCTCGGTTTGCGCAGCGTGACCTTCTTCGGCTACATCCTGACAACGGCGCTCAGCCTGGTGGGCTTCGCCACCCACTTCTACCTTGGGGCCCGCCAGCGGGAAACGGTCTACGCCGTGTTGCGCTCCATCGGAATGTCCTCCGGCCAGCTTTATCGTATGTTGGCCCTGGAGCAGGTCGTGTTGATTCTCTTCGGCCTGGGCCTCGGCACGCTGCTGGGCGTCATCCTCAACCGTATCACCCTGCCGGGCCTGCCCATCACCCTCGGGGGCACGCTCCCGGTGCCCCCCTTCGTGCCGCGAAGCGACTGGGGCGCGGTCGGGCGCATCTATGCGGTGTTGGCCGGTGGCTTCCTGACGGCCCTCGGCGTCGCCACCTGGCTCCTCTGGCGCCGCCAGCTCCATCGCATCCTGCGCATTGGAGAGGAGTGACCCATGTGGTTCAAACTCTCCCTCTGGCACCTGGCGCGCCACTGGCGCCTCAATTTGCTCCTGCTGCTGACGTTGCTGGTGACGACCTCTCTTCTCGCCGGCCTGCCCCTCTACGCCGCGGCGATCGCCGATCGCAGCCTGCGCCAGACTCTGGCCGAGGCAACGCCGTCGTCCCGCCATATCCTGGCGACGGGAAACCTGGATGTCCGGTTGGCGCAGGCCATACCGGATGCCCTGGGCGACCTGTACAACCGTCGCGTTCGTTATCGGACGACGGATGAGACCGAGCTCGAGCCGCGCATCCGGCATGCGGACGGCACCGTGCGCGAGGTCCCAGAGTTCTTGCGGCTGCGCTTCTTCGCCGTCGACGAGCTGCACAATCACGTGCGCATCCTGGAGGGGCGGCTGCCGGCATTTGTGCCGCGGACCAACCCGCTGCGTCTGCCGACGCAGGAGGTAGCCATCGGCCGCGCCGCCGCTGATGCCTATGGCCTACGCCTGGGCGACGTGGTCACCTCCCAGGACGGCGGCGTCAGCGCCCGCGTTGTCGGCATCGTCGAGCCCCTGGATCCCGCCGACTCGTTCTGGTTTGAGGACCTCCTCCTCTTCGAGATGACGCGGATACCGGGCGGCAACCTTCCCGACACCATCGTGCTGTCGCTGATCTTGCCGCCCCAGGCGATCACGACCTACTTCCGCCCCGGGGAGTCCTGGCGCGTCTTCACCAATTGGGAAACGATCACCCTGGCCAGTGCGGCTCCGGTGCAGGAGACGCTCAGCGCCCTGTTGGCCTCCCAGTCAGGGGTGCAACTATCGACCGGCCTGCTTCTCATCATTGAGGATTATCAGGCCCGGCTCGCGACGGCTCGCCTGGCTCTGTTCTTGTTGTCGGCTCAGTCCTTCCTCTTTGCCCTCTTCCTCCTGACGATGGTCGCCGAGGCGCTGTTAGAGCAGTCCCAGCGCGAGCTCGGAACGCTGTTTGCGCGCGGCTTCGCGCCGGGCCAGATTACGGCCCTCTTCGGGGCGCAGTTTGGCCTACTGGCGCTGGTCGTCGCCGCCCCACTTGGACCGCTGGTGGCGCGGGCGCTGCTAGGCCTCTGGCCGGCGGGCGGCGAGCACCTGCCGCTCAGCGCCAGCCAGGGGCTCGCCTGGCAGCTGTCGTTTGCCGCTGGGACGGTCGCCGGGCTGGTGCTCACCGGCGCCGTCTATCTCGGCGTGCGCGGTGGATATCGGGCCTGGGAATCCGGTCGAGCCCGGCCTGATCGCCGTTCTCGCTGGACCCGCGCCGGCCTCGACCTGTTTCTCCTGGTGCTGGGGGGGCTGGCGTACTGGCAGCTCAATCGTGGCGGTAGTCTTATCGTGAGCGCGGGGGCCGACAAGGCCGTCGATCCTTTGCTACTTCTTGGTCCCACGGTCCTGCTCGTCGCGGTGGCCCTGTTCCTGTTGCGGCTGATTCCGCCGCTGGCGGGGCTGCTCGCCTGGCTCTGGCAGCCCGGCCGCACGTTGGTAGCGCCGCTCGGGTTGACGCGGCTGGCGCGTGACCCGGGCGGGCCCACGCGGGTCGCGCTCCTGGTCAGCCTTACGGCCGCGCTCACGCTGTTCGCTGGCGCCCTGGCGGATACGGTGCGGGCTCGCGAGGCCGCGTTCGCTCACTTCTTTAATGGCGCCGATCTACGCCTGGCGCTGGCGGCCGACCTGGAGACGGCGACGGCGCAGCAGGCGGAGGTTGCCGCGCTGCCCGGCGTTGCCGGCACCGCCATGGCCTTCCGCACCCGCGTGCGCTCGCCCGACGACCAGAGCTCTCGGGTCGCGCTCCTGGCGGTTGACGCCGACGCGTTCGCTGCGGTGACGCGTTTCCCGGCGGCCATCACCCGGTTGGCGATCGCCGACGTGATGGAAGTGCTGTCGCCCACGCCCGGACGCGTGCTGCCCGCCGTCTTCTCCGCCGCCGTCGGCCCGGCGGACAAGGCGATTGGTGACCAGTTCGTCTACCGCATCGGCACCGAAAGCATCGCGGTCGAGGTGCGTGGCATCGTCCGCAACTTCCCGTCGCTCTCGCGGGCCTGGGCGGCCGACGCGTTTATCCTCGTCAATCGGCCGGTCCTTGAGCAGACGGTGGATCTGGCTCGCCTGGGCGGCATCTTCGAGCGACAGCGCGAGCTGTGGGTCGCCGTCGCGCCCGGCCGTGAGGCGGACGTCATGACCGCCCTGCCGGCCGGAGTGGGCGTGCTGGGAACGGCAAGCCAACAGGTCAGCGCCTTTCGCTCCAGCCTGGTGAGCCAGGAAACGACGGGCGCCTTTGACCTCAACGCCTTGACGTTAACCGGGCTAAGCGTCATCGCCTTCGTGCTCGTCCACGCGCTCGCCGCGATACGCCGGCTGGGTGAGTTCGGCGTCCTGCGGGCACTTGGGCTCTCACGTGGACAGCTCATCGGGCTGATCAGCCTGGAGGGTCTAAGCACCGTGGGGCTGGGCCTGGCCGGCGGGATGCTCATCGGCCTCGGGCTGACGAACGTGCTGCGGCCGTTCCTGCTGCTTGCTCTGGAAGACGCGGTGGGTGGCGGCTTCCAGCACGCCATCGTGGTCGACTGGCGCGCGACGCTGGCACAGCTCGGTCTGCTGGCCGCGCTGTACGCCGGTGCCCTGATGGCGATTGTGGCAGGGGCGTTGCGTGCCGGCATCGATCGGGTGACGCGCCTTGGAGATGAGTAAGCCGATCCCGCCCGGGCAGGGCGGGTCTGGAGTGATGCGATGACCGTTGAAGCATTTGTGCACTGTGACAACCTGGTCAAGATCTACAAGATCGCCGATCTGGAGGTCGTCGCGCTGCAGGGCCTCGATCTGCAAGTGGTCCGGGGCGACATGGTCGCGCTTGTCGGCGCTTCCGGCTCCGGCAAATCCACCTTGTTGAACATCATCGGCGGTCTCGACGTCCCCAGCGCCGGGCAGATCACGGTCGACGGGCGCGATTTGTTGACGCTGAACGCCCAGGGCCGTACCCAGTACCGGCGCGACGCGGTCGGCTTCCTCTGGCAGCAGCCCGCACGCAATCTCCTGCCCTATCTGACCGCTCGCGAGAACATCGAATTGCCGATGCTGCTCGCCGAGCGGTCCGCCCGCCAGCGACGCGAGCGGGCCGACGAGCTATTGGCGATGGTCGACCTGGCTGACAGAGCCGACTTCCGGCCCGATCGCCTGTCCGGCGGCCAACAGCAGCGCGTCGGTCTCTGCGTGGCCCTGGCGAACAACCCGCCACTACTGCTGGCCGACGAGCCTACCGGCCAGGTCGATTCCCACGCCGCCGAGACCATCTATCAGGCGCTCAATCGCCTCAACGAGAGCGTCCGCACCACCGTTATCGTGGTCACACACGATCCCCGGGTGGCCAACCATGTCAATCGCGTCGTGGGCATCCGCGACGGGCGCACGAGCACTGAGCTGCGACGCGTTCGCCGCGGAGCAGACGGCGCCGTGGAGCACGAAGAGTGGGTGATTCTGGACCAGGCAGGCCGGCTCCAGCTGCCGCCGAGCTACATCGACACCCTGGGCTTGAGCGGTCGAGTCAAACTGCGCCTGGAGAGCGATCACGTCACGGTGTGGCCCGATGTTATGGAGCGCCTGTCGCGCGAGGCTGCCGCCGAGACGGAGGCGACGATGTTTTGGCGGCGACGCGAGCGGATGGACGTCCCGGCGGAGGAAACGAGCGCCGCAGCGGAGCCGGCTGTCGTCACCCGGGATCTGACCCGGGTCTTCACGCTGGGACCCGAGGAAGTGCGTGCCGTGGATGGGGTGAGCTTGACCATACCGGCGGCCAGCCTGGTATTGGTCAGGGGACCCTCCGGCTCCGGAAAGACGACGCTGCTCAATCTGATCGCCGGCCTGGACGAGCCGACGGCGGGCGAAGTGATCGTTGCCGGCAGGCGTTTGAGCGAGCTAAGCGCGGCGGAACGGGTGGCGCTGCGTCGCCGCGAGTTGGGCTTTGTGTTTCAGACGTTTGGGTTGCTACCGTTCCTGACGGCGCGCGAGAACGTGGACGTGCCTATGCGCCTCTTGCAGGCACCGGCCCGGGAGCGGCAGGAGCAGGTGGCGAGCGCCCTGGCACTGGTCGGCCTGTCGGCGCGGGCAAAACACCGCACGCATGAGCTGTCGGGGGGTGAGCAGCAGCGCGTGGCCCTGGCGCGCGCCCTGGTCAACCAACCGTCCCTCATCCTGGCCGACGAGCCGACCGGCCAGCTCGATTCAGCGACCGGCACTGAGATCATCCAGCTGCTGCGCACCATCGTGCGCGAGACGGGGATCACAGTGGTCATTGCCAGCCACGACCCAAAGGTCATGGAGGTGGCGGATCAGATGCTCGAGTTGCGGGATGGTCGCCTGAAGGGAGACGGCGAGCCGATAGCCCCCTAGTCGATCCGGAAGGCGTCGAGTCCGCCGGCGCTAGAACACGCCCACGCTCTCGATGAGCGGCTCCAGATAGGTCGCCAGCAGCGCCAGCATGCCAAGGAGGAAGTTGTAGCCTCCGTGTACCAGGACGGCGACAGTGGTGTTCGTATGCCGGCGGATGAGGCCCAGGACGATCGCGAGCAAGAAGACGAAGAGCGTCACCGGGGTAATACCGTATT
>JBFGLK010000053.1:0-10622 GCA_041576195.1 Promineifilaceae bacterium (SeqCode) | reverse complement strand
CCGTGAATCCAACGGGTGGCGCCCTGAAACAGGTAGTCAGACGTCGTGACCACCGTGACGGCCGACTCGGGCGGCATCAGGGTCAGGCCCTCGATGACCCCCATCAGCTCCATCCGGTTGTTCGTCGTCTCGGGATCTGAGCCGCTGATCTGGCGCGTCTCGCCGTCTTCCTCCAGGACCGCCCCCCAGCCACCGGGGCCGGGATTGCCGCGGCAGGAAGCACGCACGGTGAGGCGCGCCGCCTTTGGATCGCTCTCGGCGGGCGGGGTGATCGCCAGCCGCGCCTGGCGGGCGAGGTCGTCGACGCGCTCGTTGAGGGGATTGCCGGCATGCCCGCGGACCCAGCGCCAGTCGATCTGGTGCCGCCGAGCCAGGTCCCACAGGGTCTGCCACAGGTCCGCGTTCGGCACCGGCTTGTTTCCCGAGCGCCGCCAGCCCCGCGCCGCCCACTTCTCGATCCACTCGGTGATGCCGCGGCGCAGATAGTCCGAGTCGGTGTAGAGCGTCACCCGGCAGGGGCGCTTGAGGGCCGCGAGCGCGGCAATCGCCGCCTGCAGCTCCATGCGGTTGTTCGTCGTATGTGGCTCGTTCCCGCTGAGAACCTTTTCCCGGTTTCCGTAGCGGAGAATGGCCGCCCAGCCCCCGAAGCCGGGGTTGGGATCGGCCGCGCCGTCGGTGTAGATCGTGACGTCATCCATGATGAGTTGCCGACGGCCGCGCAGGTGGTGCACAATCGGTCGCCGGCCCGCGCGATCTTACCATGCCGGCCGCCTGCCGGCAGCCCCAATGGCGCGGGCGCGGTCAGCGGCTGCCACCGCCAGAGCACCGCCGCCTCGCCACGACGTGCCAGGCAACCAGACGATCGGTCGATCACCCGGAGGGAGGTCCTATGCAGTACACCGATTTCCAGCACATCCTGTTCGAACGACCGGACCCCGGCGTCCTCTGGTGCACACTCAATCGCCCGGACCGCCTGAATGCCGCCAACGCCCGGCTGCACACAGAACTGGTTGCCCTCTGGGACGTCGTCGACCGCGATCCGACGGTGGCCGTGGCCGTGATCACGGGCGCGGGGCGGGCCTTCTCCGCCGGCGGCGATCTGCAGCTCGTCGAAGACGCTCTGGGCGACTACGACGAAGTGGTCCGTATCCTGGACGAAGCGCGGGACCTGGTCTACAACTTGCTTCGCTGCCGCAAGCCGATTGTTTCGGCCATCAATGGGCCGGCAGTCGGCGCCGGCCTCGTCGTCGCCCTCCTGGCCGATATCAGCATCGCCGCCGAGGGGGCGCGATTGGCCGACGGCCATGTGCGCATGGGCGTCGCCGCTGGCGATCACGCCGCCATCGTCTGGCCGCTGCTCTGCGGCCTGGCCCGGTCCAAGTATTACCTGATGACCAGTGATTTCGTCAGCGGGCGGGAGGCAGAGCGTATCGGGCTCGTCAGCCTTTGCGTCCCGGACGAGGAGCTCCTGGCCCGGGCGGGGGCGATCGCCCGGGAGCTGGCGAACGGCCCGCAGGACGCCATCCGCTTCACCAAGCGGGCGCTCAACCAGTGGCTGCTGGCGGCAGGGCCGATCTTCGATCACTCGCTGGCCCTGGAGATGTTGGGATTCTTCTCGCGGGACGTGCGCGCCGGCGTAGAGGGGCTGCGCCAGAAAAGACCGGCGCAATTCCCCTCCGCCGACCGCTCTTCGCCCGGCGGGGATCCGGGCGACATGCCGGGCTAAACCCAGCCGCTAGAGAACTGGCTCCCGGCCGTGGATGGCCGCCAACATCTCGTCGTTGCTGGCGAACTTGAATTCGGGCAGCCCGCGCTCCGTGGCAATCGCTTGCTCCACCTCCGCGAGGCGCAGAACGTCTTCCTTGACCACGACGCGCCCGCCTAGACGAGCGAGGATGGCGTCGAGGTCGACCTCACACCGCTGGCCGGCATCCAGGTTGTCCAGGAATTGCAGAACCGCTCTGGCGCCCTGTGTGCCGTCCTTGCGCGCCACGCCGACGAGGCCATCGCTGGCCTTGCGTGACCAGCCGGCCACGAAGACGCCGTCCATGGGCGACTCGTAAGAAGCGCCATCCACCGGGAACGAGGCAGGCTCGCGCTTGACAAACTCGTTCCACTCCACGGGGAGCCCGAACGACTCGTCCACCTTGTCGCCGATGGCGAATACCACCGTGTCCGCCGGAATGACCCGGAAGGTGCCCAGGCCGCGGGCCTTCGTATCGTCGCCGCGGAGCACCAGGGTCGTGTCCTCGACCTCCAGCCCGATGACCTGGCCGTTCTCGTCGCCGACGATGCGGCTGGGGCTGGCGAGGAACTGCAACGTCAGGCGAGTAGCGGAGACGGGCTCCGCCGCCTTGTCCAGGGCCGCCGTGATCACGCGCTTGGCTGCTTCCGGATCCTGGTTCACACCCATCATGATCGGCGCACAGCGAGCGATCTCTGCGTCGAGGGCCGCCAGATCCAGGTTGCGGGCCACCGACTCCATTTCCTTTTTGGTGAACTTGACCTCGGCCGGGCCACGGCGGGCGACGCCGACCACCTCATCCACCTTCAGTTGACGCACGCACCAGCGCGCGATGTCCAACATCACGTTGCCTACGCCGATGATGGCCACCTGCCGGCCGATGGCGAAGGCCTGCTCGCTGAACGGCGGCAGCTTGTTGTAGTGATAGACGAGGTCCTTGGCGTGATATACGCCGGTCAGCTCTTCGCCGGGCAGGCCCAGCCACTTGGTGCCCTGCGCCCCGACGGTGACCATGATGGCGTCAAAGCCCATGGCCTGGACGTCGGCCAACGTGAGGTCGCCGCTCTCGCCGATCGTAATGTTGCCCAAATAGCTGATCAGGGGTGATTGCAGTATGCCATCGAACTGCCTGCGCAGGCCCCCCTTCATCTTGTACTTCGTCGGGTAGATGCCGTATTCGGCCAACCCGCCCGGTTTGACATCCCGGTTAAAGAGCACGACGCGGACGCCGTTGTCCGCCAGCTCTTTGGCCGCGTAGATCCCCGCCGGGCCGGCGCCGATGACGGCCACCACGTAATCGCTTCCATTCGCGTGCATTCGATGTGCGCTCCTTGCCGATATCACTCAGTCGCCGCGCAGCCGCGCAGGACGGACCCTAAGCCCAAAACCATGTTGAACTTTAGCGGAGTGCCTCACGGGGGTCAATGGCCCATCGTCACTGGCGCGGGGTGATTTCTGTCATGTTCCGAGGCGTCGATTCGTGGCGTCGACTGGCGTCGCCGACAGACGCGAACAGCCGGTCGCCGCGGCGACCTTCGCGCTTCTGCTCGCGGAATCCCGGCCGCCCGCAAGGCGCCAGGCCAGCGACGGCCGGGGGCGCCCATGCCCCCGGCCGTCAGGATCGAAGCGCGCTAGTTGCCAGACATCACGGCGCCGACCGTGGCGCACGCCGGGCAGCTCCCATCGGGACGCACCATGGCGTAGCCCGCCTGGGGATCGCCGCTGGGCTGATAGAGGGTGAAGTCCACGTTGTAGATGATCTGTAGGCGGACCCGGCCGCTGTCGCGCGAGAGACGGGTCGCTTCGGCCAGCCATTGGGCGTGCTCGTTGAGCGACGTCCCGCTGGCCCAGGCGAAGTTGGTCGGAATGCCGTCGAAGCCGTCGCCGGTAAGGTAGCCGATCTCGGTGAAGCAGACCGGGCGCGAACCGCCGAAGGCGTTGTAGTAGAGGTCGCGCGTGGCCTGGTAATACCAGCTGTAGTGGCTGCCGCCGGGGTGGCCGGTAGTGGCGCTGGGGGAGGTGGCCCCGGCGTTGTGGTGGACGCCGATGCAATCGGCGTAGCTGGCCGCGCCGGCCGCGGCCATGCCGGCAATGTAGCGGTTGTCCGCCCAGGCGTTCGTGCCGTTGTCGAAGCCCGTGGGAGCCGGGGCGCCGCTGATCACCAAAACGTTGGCGTTGGCCCCCTTGATCGCCGTGTAGGCGGGCCGCAGCATGTTGTTGACGTAGCTCGACGGGTTGATCTCGCCGGCCGGCCACTCGAAGTCGATGTTCATCTCATTCCAGACCTCGATGGCGTCCGGCGGGGAGGGCAACGAGGCCACGCCGCGGAGGAAATCGACGAAAGCGCCGAAATTGATGCTCCCCGGCTGCGGGTACGTGTTCGCCCCGGTGATGCTGAAGAGCACCTTGAAGCCGTTGTTCTTGCCGTTGTTAATGGCCCCGCTCAACCCGGCCGGATCGTCGCCCGGGCTCCACTTGTGCTGCAGCTTCACCCACGTCATGCCCGCCTGCTTCATCTCGGCGGGGTGGGCCAGCGTCTGGGTTTGGCCGCCGAGGGCAAAGCCGCCGCCGGGTGATGGCGCGGGCGGTGGGGGCGGTGGCGTGCCGCCACCCCCTCCAGGGATGGTCAACACCTGGCCCACGAAGATCAGGTTGGGATTCGCGATGCCGTTCGCCTGGGCGATCGCCTGCACGGTGACGCCGAACCGGACCGCGATGCGATTGAGGGTGTCCCCCGGTTGCACCGTGTAGGATCCCCCACCGCCGCCGCCTGGAGGTGGGCTGGGCGGCGGCGCCGGTGGTGGTGGGCTGCTGCCATCGGGTATGGTCAGCACCTGGCCCACGAAGATCAGGTTCGGGTTCAGGATGTTGTTGGCCTGGGCGATGGCCGTGACCGTCGTGCCATACCTTCGAGCGATGGCCGACAGGGTGTCGCCCGGCTGCACGACGTGTTGCGTGTCCGCCGCGACGGCGGAGGCCAGCAGCAGCGACAACAGAGCCGCCAGAAGCAGCGAGAGTAAGCGCTTGTGTTTCATTCTGTACTCCGTACGAATCCGTGCGTGGAAAGCGACTGCGCTCTCTATTGTAACCCGGGCGCTCGCGCCCGCCACGCCCCGGCCACCAGGACCTCGCCACTCCGACGGACCCCGGGGTCTCCGAGGCCGGCAGCGACGGTTTGTACCACCTCCGGCGCTCATGTATCCTTGTGTATGGCGGGGCGCGACCCGCCCCGAGTCATCCCTTGTTTCCCAGAGCAACGCACGCTCCGCGCGGCACCCGGCTGCCGGCAGCCAGGAGGTTCCCTCGCCATGATTGACCTGTCTGAGATGGACGTCTGCCAGACCATCCTGGAGACGATCGGCAATACCCCTCTCGTGCGCATCAACGCCGTGGCCCGCGATCTCTCCTGCACGATGCTCGCCAAGGTCGAGTTCTTCAACCCCGGCGGTTCCGTGAAGGACCGGATTGGCTACACCATCATCGACGAGGCAGAGCGCAGCGGCCGGCTTCGGCCCGGGGGCACCATCGTGGAGTCAACCTCCGGCAATACCGGCGTCGGCCTGGCCATCGCCGCCGCCATTCGCGGCTACCGCACCGTCTTCGTCATGCCGGACAAGATGTCCCAGGAGAAAATCCTGCTGCTGCGGGCATTCGGCGCCCGGGTGGTCATGACGCCCACGGCCGTGGCGCCGGACGATCCCCGCAGCTACTACAAGGTAGCCGAGCGCATCGTGGCCGAGACGCCGAACGCCATCCTGGCCAATCAATACCACAACCCCGTCAACCCCCAGTCGCATTACGAAACGACGGGGCCCGAGATCTGGCGCCAGACCACCGGCAAGGTCACGCACGTCGTCATCGGCATGGGCACCGGCGGCACCATCAGCGGCGTCGGCCGCTACCTGAAGGAGCAGAATCCGCGCGTTCGTATCGTTGGGGTCGATCCGGTCGGTTCGATCCTGTTCGAGCTGCACCGCAGCGGGCAGGTGGTCGAGGCAGAAAGCTACAAAGTGGAAGGGATCGGCGAGGATTTCTTGCCGTCGACGACCGACCTCAGTGTCGTTGACGCCATCGTCCAGGTGACCGACCGCGAGAGCTTTCTCATGGCCCGCCGCCTGGTGCGCGAAGAAGGCCTGTTTGTCGGGGGCTCCTGCGGCTCCGCCATGGCCGGCGCGGTCAAATACGCGCGCGGCGCGGGACTGGGGCCGGACGACCTGGTCGTTGTCATCCTGCCCGACTCGGGCTCACGCTACCTGAGCAAGTTCCTGGACGACGACTGGATGCGCGAGAACGGCTTCCTGGAGAGCACGTGGGTCGACGCCCGGGCCCAGGACATCAACGCCGCCAAGAGCCTGCGCGAAGTGATCACTACCAGCCCGACCGACCTGGTCGCCGACGTAGTGGGCCTGTTCAAGCGGCACGACATCTCGCAGGCGCCGGTGGTGGACGCGGACGGTCGGCTGTTGGGGGTGGTGCGCGAGGTCGATCTGCTGTTGCACATGCTGACGGCCGAGCACCGCCATACGCCAGACGAGACGATCGCCGAGATGGTCGACGGCAATGTGGCCATCGTCCGGCCCGGCGCGCCACTGGAGACCCTGATGGGCATTTTCAGCCACAACGACGTGGTGATCATCGCCGAGAACGGGCAGCTCGCCGGCATCCTCACAAAGATCGACATCCTGGACTTTCTGGCCTCGCAACAGCTGGCCTAGGGGCCGGTCGCGGCGCTTACCTGGCCCCGGGGGGTGCCGGCACGATGTAAATCCAGAAGTCCTTCGACGGGTCCACCGCCGACGCGTAGCGCGTCGCCCACCCCTCCGGAAATGTCTCCCTCAGTCGAGCCAGATTCTCCTCGTCTTCCAGGCTCAGCAGGTAGAGCTTGGGCGCCGGATCGGCCACGTGCGCCGGCAGCCAGGCCGACAGATCGATCAACGCCGCGTCGAGATACCAGTTGATGTCCCCCGCGTTTATGCCGATGGCCCGGGTGTCGACCCAGAACGGGTAGGCCACATGATAGGCGTGCTGCAGGTCGCCTGTGCTGTCGGCAAACCCGCGCACGACCCGCCCCATCTCACCAGCGTTCCAGATCGAGCGGCGGAACTGCTCGTCGTAGCGGTGGAAATACCAGTCGGCGTTGTAGCTCACAGCCAGCACGGTCAGCCAGCCGACCATCACGGCGGCGTAGGCGCCGCCCCAGCGCCCAAAGCTTGCCGGCATTCGCTCCCAGATCAGCCAGAGGGGCAACGCGGCCACGATCATGGCGATCGGGATCGCCCCACCCGTGCGCACGACGCTCGGGTTCTCGCCGGGGAAGGCCAGGCTCAGCACCGATGGCATCACCAGCAGCCACAGGGAGACGATCAGGTAGACTGGCCGGCGATCGCCGTGACGGACCAGCTGCCAGACCAAATAGCTTAGCCCCAGGGCAAATAGCGCGCCGGTGACCCAGCCCAGCACCGGCGAGTAGGGGATCGTGTTGGAGAAGACGGTGTCACCCTGCACATTGAACATCAGGGCCGCCCGGCGGGCGTTGTCGAGGAGCACGGGCCAGAGCGACGCGCTCGCTTCGTCGAGCGCGTCCGCCGATCGGGTCGTCACCCGATACCAGAAGATGTCCGGGCGGTCGACCATGAAGCGGAAGAGCGGCAGGAAGACGAGGAAGGCCGCGACGGCGGCCAGGCTCGCGTTGATCCAGAACGAGAGTCTCCAGGAAGACGCCTCGCCTGTCGGGCGATCCCGCCAGGCCGCGATGCCGTCGAGCGCCAGCTTAAGCAGGACGAGAAGGGCCAGCAGCAACGGCACGATCCGCATGGGGATGTAGGTGTGCATGCCGACGCCGAGGAACAGCCCGGCTGCCAGCCAGTCGTTGCGACGGTTGGTCCGGAACGCGCGGAACAGGTAGTAGAGGGTGGGGGTGGCGAACGCGGCCGTGAAGGGAAAACGCAGGCCCACGCGACTGATGGCCACGTGCCAGTGGGATATGGCCAGCAGGAGCGTCGCCAGCAGGCCGAGTCGCCGGCCGTAGAGTGCCTTTCCCAGCAGATAGGTCCACGGCAGGGCGAACAGGCTGACGAGGACGGTGCCGACCTTCAACGCCAGATGGCTGAGCGTGAGCGGGGTGGCGTGAATGAGAAGCGCCGTCAGATAGAACTGGAACGCCTCGCGGCCTGTGTTGCGGGGGAAGAAAATTGGGCGGAAGCCGAGGAGCACGTCCTGCACGTCGAGCAGCTTCTCCGCCTGGTCGCTGCCCAGGTCTGCCGGCACCTCCGCCAGGCGGTATACCCGGAAGTATAGCGCCAGCAAGAAGATGGCCAGCAACGCCCAATGATGGGGCTGGATCGACACCCGCAGGCCGCCACGCCAGAGACGAGGCACCCGGCCGATCCGCTCCTGCCAGGCGGTCCTGTCCACCTCGGCCGTGCCGGCGAGGAAGAGCAGCAGGGCGCCCCCCCAGGCCAGAACGCCGGTCCGGGTGAAGGTGTTGCCACCAGACAGGGCGTAGGCGGCGATCGTCAGGAAGATGGCCACATAAGCGAGGGCCACGCGCCCCCAGTGTCGGCGCGTCATCCAGGTGCGGGGCCGCGCGGCGGGCGACGCCTCGACGGCCCGCGCTTCCGCCGACTCAGGATCGGTCGCTCGCGGCGGATAGGCCTCGGCGCCCGTCGCCAGGCGGGCCGGCCAGAGGGTCAGGCCGACCAGGTAAACCAGGCCCGCCCCCACGAGCAGCCAGCCGGCGCCGGCCTCCCGGTCGGGCCGCAGGAGGGACTGCTGGCCAAACAGCGCCAGCGCGAGCGCCAGATGCATGACCAGGGCGGAAGGGAGGGCGCGACCCATGGCGGACTAGTATTGTCGCCGGTCCGGTCGCTGTCAAATGGCGCGTGGGCCTTTGGCCCCAGGTTTGACAGATCGCCACGCCCCGATGCATACTCCTCCCGTTTGAGACCCGCTTGATTTGGGGGACTGGCATGAACCCGAGCGACTTGTTACGCCCGACCATCGACATCACCCGCGCCGCCGGCGCGGCGATCATGAGCTTCTATCGCTCCTCCTTCGACGTCGCCGACAAGAGCCCCGACAACCCGGTGACCGACGCCGATCTGGCGGCCGACCGACTCTTGCACGAGCGCCTCACCGCGCTGGTGCCTGAGGCCGGCTGGCTGAGCGAAGAGACCGGCGACAGCCCGGAACGCCTCGGGCGCGAACGCGTCTGGGTCGTCGACCCGCTCGACGGCACCAAGGAGTTCGTCCTCGGCATCCCCGAGTTTTCCGTGGCAGTCGCGCTGGTCGAAGGCGGCGAGCCGGTGCTGGGGATCGTCTTCAACCCGGCCACGGGCGAGCTGTTCTACGCGGCGCGGGGCGTGGGCGCTTTTTACAATGACCTGCCGGCACAGCCCAGCGGTCGGCGTGTGCTCGCCGGCGCCACCATCGACGCCAGCCGCTCGGAGATAAAAAAGGGCGAGTTCGATCCCTTTGCCGACCTGGTGCAGTTACGCATCGTGGGTAGCATCGCCTACAAGCTGGCTCGCGTCAGTGCCGGCATCTGCGACGCCACCTGGAGCCGCGGGCCAAAGCACGAGTGGGACATCTGTGCCGGCAGCTTTCTCATTCAGGTCGCCGGTGGCCACGTGGCCGACCTGAACGACGATGCCATCCGCTTCAACCAGCCCCACCCTAAAGTCAACGGCATCATCGCCGACAACGGCGTGCTCCACCCGGAGATCTTCGCCACGCTGGCGCCCCACGGCCCCGCCCGCCGCGAGCCGGGCCTCGTCTACCGCACGCCCTGACGCGGGCGCCGCCGGCCCACGGCGCCGTCTCCGTTTTCTTGCGCCCCGATGGGCGCTGTGATAGCCTTTTCTCGTACGCGTCGGGCGCCGTCGCCAGGCTGGGCCCTTCAGTCACCCGGCCGCCGCCGGCTCCAGGCGCCGTCGGGCTTCACCATCCTCACACTGACAAGCGCACACGCATGAGCTCTGCCGACAACCTGTTGAGCGTCGAGCAAGTCAGCATAAGCTTCGGGGGCACGGCCGTCCTGAGTGACGTGAGCTTCGACGTGCGCCAGGGGGAGATCCGGGCCATCATCGGGCCCAACGGTGCCGGCAAGACCTCCATCCTCAATTGCATCAGCGGCTTCTATCGCCCGCAAAAGGGTCACATCCGCTTCCAGGGCCACGATCTCACCCGCACGCCCCCGTACCGCATCGCCCGGCTGGGCCTGGCCCGCACCTTCCAGAACATCGCCCTCTACACCGGTCTCAGCACGCTGGACAACTTGATGGCCGCGCGGCACATCCACATGCGTCAGAGCAGCCTGGCCAGCATGCTCTTCTGGGGACCGGCGCGTCGCGAAGAGGTGGCGCACCGGGCGGTCGTGGAAGAGATCATCGACTTCCTGGAGATCGCCCATATCCGGAAGGCAATCGTCGGGGCCTTGCCGTACGGGCTGCGCAAGCGTGTCGAGCTGGGCCGGGCCCTGGCCCTCGAGCCGACGGTGCTCCTTCTCGACGAGCCGATGGCCGGCATGAACGTCGAAGAAAAGGAGGACATGGCCCGCTTCATCCTGGACATCCACGAGCGGCGCGGCGTCACCATCATCCTCATCGAACACGACATGGGACTGGTCATGGACATCTCCGACCGGGTTGTCGTGCTCGACTTCGGCGTCAAGATCGGCGACGGCGTGCCAGACGCCATCAAGTCCGATCCCCGCGTGATCAGCGCCTACCTCGGCGAGGCGGAAGGCCTTGCCGGCATTCCAACCCCATGACGCACCCGCAGACCCTGCCCCAGCAGTTCGTCGCCCGCGTCCGCCAGTTCGGCGCCGGCCGCGTGGCCCTTCGCCAGAAGGAGTTCGGCATCTGGCGGGAGTACTCCT
>JBFGLK010000052.1:0-10654 GCA_041576195.1 Promineifilaceae bacterium (SeqCode) | reverse complement strand
GCGCGGCCACCAGCACCCCGAGCAGGCCCAGGAAGGGCAACTTGAAGCGCCGGGCCAGAGCCCGGGCCCGCGGGTCGTCGAGCAGGAGCCAGTCGGCGTTCAGGTCAACCGCCAGGGCCAGGGCCTCGGCCTCTTCGTCGGGCAGGTAGGCGCCAAGGGCGATGGCCAGGGGCTCGTTGCTCGGCTGCCGCGTCTCGATCCAGGCCAGGTCGAGGATCTCGCCGGGGCTGCCTTCCTCTTCCCCGCCGGCCCAGACGATCTGCAGGGAGACGGCCGGGGGCACGAGCACGTAGCCATAGAGCTTGTGCAGGAGCTCCAGGTGACTGATGGCCGCCAGGCTGAGGAGTGGCGCCGCCTGACTGATGACGATCATGATGCTTCGTGGCTCGCGAGGGTGGCCATATCTTCCTCGAAGGCAGCGATGTCGTAGGCGCCGGCCGCCGCGCTCGTCTCGAGCAGGCGGGCGAACGCCGCGTCGTCCAGCCCGGCCAGGCGGCTGGCCTGGGCCGGCGACGCCAACCCCAGGTGGACGAGGCCAACCGCCATGGCCTGGCGGAGCTCGGCGTCGGTGAGGGAGGGGTCGTTGGGGTGGCGCATGGGGTGGGGGAGTTGGGTATAGTTGGTTGGTTAGTTGGTTGGTTGGTTAGTTGGTTGGTTGGTTGGTTAGTTGGTTGGTTGGTTGGCAACTCACCTGGCTAACCAACAAACTAACTGACCACCAAGCTACAACACCGCTTTCGTCCTCACGGTTCCGGCACGCGGGTGTTTGGCCACAATGGCGATCTCGCTGCCGGCGGGCGCCTGGACGACCCATTCCACCTTAGCCCGTTCGTCGGTGGCGCCGCTGCTCCAGCCGGAGAAGGCCCAGGTGTGGTCGCGGCCCTTGAGCTGGCCGAGCTCGGTCCGCGTTTCGCCCGCGATCAGGCGGGCGCCTGCCGGCAGGCTCAGGTTCACCTCCAGCGGCTCCACCGCCTTCATCTTCAGGGCGGTCTCGGTCACGTGGGTCGGCAGCCAGCCCGTGTTGTGCAGGACCAGGCGGATGGCATGGACGTCGCCCTGGGACGTCACGTCGAGCCGGTAGAGCTCCAGCTTCGGCGCGATGAGGGCGCTGTAGATCATGAAGTCGGAAAGCGGGGCAATCTCCTTTTCCAGCAAGGATGGCGGCGGGTTGGTCCAGGCGAGGAAGCCGTTCCAGCCGCCCAGATCCACCGGTCCGAGTTGGGGGTGCTCGAACGGGGTCCAGTCGGCGTAGGCCTCGCCGTCGGTGGCCTCTTGAAGCCACTCATAGATGCGGACGTCGTCCTCCACCGGATGGTCCTTGAGCCAGTCGAAGTACCTGTAATCCTTGAGCCCGGCCTGTTGTTGCGGGCTCCAGATCTCGGTCGTCCAGGCGTAGACGCCCTTGACCTCGAACATCCAGTCGTCGAACGTGCCCTTGATGAAATCCTTCGGATCGTAGGCGAAGTCGTGATGGACGGAGATGGCCGGGTAGCCGGTCAGCTCGGTGGCCTTGCGCCCGATGGCCCGATAGGTGGCCAGGTCGGCCGTGGGCATTTCGGTGTCCGGGGCGCGGGTGAGCGGCCGCAGATGCACGCCGCTGAACGTGTGGAGGCTGATGGAGCCGGTGATGTTCGGGTGGTCGCTGACGAACTGGAGGAGCGCCCGCGTCTCGGGCTCGCTGCCCGGGAAGTCGCCGGCCCCGGTCTGAGCCGGGGTCCAGCTGACGGGGAACTGGCGGTTCAGGTCCAGGCCCTGCAGCGAGGGGGCCGATTTAATGAGGGCGCCGTCGTAGTTCTGCACGCGGCCCTCGGGCAGCAGGCGGAAGTAGTCGCCGCCCGGCAGATCGTCCGGCTCGCGGCGCACGAGCAAGCGCGGGTGATCCGGGTGGGGCTTCCAGGCACCCTGGGGGTCCTTGAGCCGCATTTGCAGAATGCGCCCGTCGCCGTCGATGTCCTCGCGAATCAGGCCGTCCAGCTGCTCCTCACGCGGGTAGGGGCGGGTGCTGCTGCGGATGAACCGGGGCCGGTCGGCCAGGGCCCACTCGGCGCCGTCCGGATTGACGCGCGGCACCACGTAGAAGGCGCGGCTGTCCAGCGCGTAGGTGACGCGGGGATCGGCGCCATAGGTGGTGAGCAGGCGGTGGAGAAGATAGAGGGCGGCCGATGACGGAGAGACCTCTGTGGCGTGGATGTTGGCATCGACCCACAGGGCCGGCTTGTCTTCGGCGGGTCCGGTGGCCTGATTGGTCACCGTCATGATCCAGATCTCCCGCCCCTCGAAGCTCTGGCCGATGCTCTCCAGGCGGCAGAGGGCCGGGTATTGGGCGGCCCAGGCCTGGAGGAAGCGCGTCAGGATATCATAGCGATAGTAGGTGTCGAAGCGGATCTCGTCGGTCATCACTGGGTCCTTCGGCGGGAGTGCGGGAGGGATTATAACCGGGGGCGTGCCGCGTGGCGACCGGCGGTCGCCGGGAGCGCCCGCATTATTGTCGGCCTGGGGGGGCCGGCGTATACTGCCGGCATGCCCGCTCGCCACGCACGCCCCGGTTATCATGATTCGGCTTGATCCCGCGCCTGCGCGTCCGTGGCACAGCCCGTTCCGCAGGCTGGCGATGAGCCCCGCCGGCGCCTGGCTGTCGGCCCGCACGCTGCACCACGTCGACCGCCTGGTCGTGCGTGTGTCCGGCGGGCGGCAGACGGCGGCCGGCCTGCTGGGTGGCCTGCCGATCGTCATGGTGACGACGACGGGCCGGCGCAGCGGGCGGCCCCGCACGCTCCCGCTCACCGCCGTGCCCGATCCGGCGGGCGGGGGGCGCTTCTATCTGATCGCGTCCAACTGGGGCGGGGCGACGCACCCGGCCTGGTATCACAACCTGCAGGCCGACCCAACGGCGACAGTCGCGCACAATGGCGCGCAGGCGGCCTATACGGCCCGCGAGCTGGTCGGGCCAGAACGGGACGCCGCCTGGGCGCGGGCCGTGGGCCTCTATCCCGGCTACGCCCTCTATCAGCGGTGGCGCCCGGAGCGCCAGATCCCGGTCCTGGCGCTCGCGCCGCGGGCCGGCGACGCGGCCGGCGGTCCATGAACCGGTGGCGACGGTGGCTCCGGCGCCGGGCCGAGACCGAGGCGGCGGGCCCGGAGGTCTATCAGCGGGCGACGGCGGCGGACGTGCACAACGCCTTCCGCCTCTTCCTCAATCGCCCGCCTACGGCGGCGGAGGCCGACTACTGGATCGGCCTGGTGGAACGGGGGGCGATCACCCTGGCCAACCTGACCGACGAGTTTGCCAACGGGCACGAGTTCCGGGCGCGCCAGGCGGAGCGGCGGGGGATCGAGCGGGTGGTGTTGCCTGACTTCTGCCTTTACGTGCGGCGCAACGACTACCTTATCGGCGGGGCGATCGCCCGGACGGGCGCGTACGAGCCCCTGGTGACCGCCCAGGTGCGGGCCCGGCTCGGGCCTGGCGCCGTCTTCGTGGATGTGGGCGCCAACATCGGCTACTTCAGCCTGCTGGCGGCGACGCTGGTGGGCGAGGCGGGGCGGGTGGTGGCCTTCGAGCCCAGTGCCGGCAACGGCGACCTCATCCGGCGCAGCCTGGCGGACAACGGCTTCGCCAACGTGGAGCTCCACCAGAAGGCGGTAGCCGAGCGGGCGGGGCGCTTCCTGCTGGACGAAGGCGGCGCCAACAGCAACGCGCGCATCGTGACGGCGTCCCCCGACGGCTACGAGCGGCCGGCGGTGGAGGCGGTGGCCCTGGACGAGGCCCTGGCCGATCTGGCGCGGCTGGACCTGGTGAAGCTGGACATCGAGGGGGCGGAGGCCCGCGCCTGGGCGGGCATGCAGGGCCTGATCGCGCGCTTTCACCCGCCGCTGCTGTTCGAGTACGCGCCGCGAGCGATTCGGGCCGTGAGCGGGGTGGCGCCGGAGGCGTTTCTGGCGGAGGTGATGGCTCGCTACAGCGTGCGCGACGTGGCCGAGCCGGCGCGGCCGTTGGACGCGGCGGCGATTGCGGAGCGGCTGGCCGCCTCTGGTTCGACGCACCTGGATCTGCTCGCGTTGCCGGCGTAGGCGCGCCAGGCGGGCGGCCCGTCGCCGGGCGCCGGCGCGTTGACACCCCCCCTACCGTATGCTAGAATCTGGCCCGCATGAGGCCCCATTCGTCTAGCGGCCTAGGACGTAGCCCTCTCAAGGCTAAAACAGGGGTTCGAGTCCCCTATGGGGCATCCACACACAGGGCATCTCCAGCGAGGTGCCCTGTTTTGTTACCCCCAGAAGGGACTCAACTCGAACCATCACCCAGAAGTATAGGCATCTTTTTGGAACAACTGCGCTTCGAGTCGCCATCGCGGCGCGACGATGCAACACGCTTTTTGAAACCGACAGATAGCACTAGAGACGCCACAGAACTGCCGCCGTCGTTTGGCCGGTCAACCCCTCTGTGACATGTTCGGACATTTCCCCGTAACCGGTAGGAGGTCTGGATTCGAGCTGTGAGGAAGGATGTCTCTGTCGCTGTGCAGATCACGGTACAAAGAGATGCTCGGGTGGTTCAGCCAGAGTGCGAAGCGGGACGACACTGACGTTCTCCGCCAGATCGTACGCGCGGTTGCCCGGATAAACGACAACTATCCGCTCGAGATGAAGATCCTGCAGGGCGATACCCATTGACCGCGTCAAGCGCGGCGCGTCCACGCGCTTGCACTCGACGCCAATGCGACGTCCGTCCTTGAGCAGCAGGAGATCCAGTTCGGCCCCACCGTGGGTGCCCCAGAAGTACGCTTCATCGGGCATGCTGGCAGCAAGAACGGTTTCAATCGCATAACCCTCCCATGATGCTCCCAACCGAGGATGTGTGACGAGATCTTTCTGAGACCGTATTCCAAGCAGCTGGTGCAGTAGGCCAGAGTCTCGGAAATAGACTTTGGGCGACTTGATCTGACGCTTGCTCAGGTTGGCGTGCCACGGCTGAAGCTGGCGAAGCATGAAAACCCCGGCCAGTATGTCGAGGTAACGGCGCACGGTCGGCTGAGACACTCCCAGCGACCGGGCCAGCTCCGCACCATTCCATACTTGTCCATGATAATGGGCGATCATGGTCCAGAAGCGCAGCAACGTGTTGGCGGGGATGGTAATGCCGAATTGGGGAAGGTCGCGTTCCAGGAAGGTTTGAATGAAGTTCTTGCGCCAGGCGAAACTGTCCGGATCAGAGTTGGACAGATAGGACAAGGGGAAACTGCCTCGCAGCCAATGCTGGCTCAGGTTCTCGACCCCAATCTCGGCTAGACCGAACCCACCCATCGTGACGACCTCGATGCGCCCTGCAAGTGATTCGGAGGATTGACGCAGCAGGTCGGGCGAGGCGCTGCCAAGGATGAGAAAACGTGCCGGCATGGGCGCCCGATCCACCAGCACGCGGATGATGGGGAACAACTCGGGCCGGCGCTGTACTTCGTCAATAACGACGAGCCCTTCGAGATCCTGCAGCGCCGTCATGGGCTGCTCAAGCCTGGCCAGACTGACAGGGTCCTCCAGGTCGAAGTAGTTCAGTGACTCTGATGGGACAAATGTGCGAGCCAACGTTGTCTTGCCGCACTGCCGAGGCCCGACGAGTGCGACCACGCGACTGCGTTCAATCGCCTTCGTGATCAGTGATTGAAGCGACTTCCGAGGGATCATGGATGCATTGTATCATGAAAATCAAAAGCTGGGCGTTACTTTTTCATGTTTTGTCGCGGGGGCTCGGGCCATGATTCGTCTCGTCGCCGACCGCTTCCTGCACCTGACCAGAGCGTCAGCGGAAACATGTCGCCTAATCTCGCCGGGCCGAGGATGATTCTCGGTGGCATCCTCAGAGCAAGCGGTTCGTGTTGCGTCCCCTATGGGGCACGCCGCAAAGAACAGGTTTGCGAGATGCAAACCTGTTCTTTGCTTAGGCAGACGCTGACAATTCGCCTGCACCAGAGATGGTCGGGCAGTTTTCGTCCCGGTTGCGGTTCGAGTCCCCTTTGCAACGTGACAAGCTGGCGCATCTGTAGAAGCCGGTAAACCCCACACGACATTCCGCAAATGTACTGTATTTGTCGACAAATACACACGTTTTGTGGTGCAGTTCGGGACATGGAGGCGCGGACCTATAAGGGCTCCTGGACCGTACCCGTCGATGGTCCTTCCAGGAGCGGAAATCGGCTATGGGCCACTGCTCGATCGATCGCGTTTTATGCTATACTTTGAGCGATGATCTCGGGCCCCTCTTGCCGAGATGTGGTGGGTAGTCAATCAGGATCCCAATAGCCTTTCCAGTCTTGCGTTGCGCAACATATCGCCTTGCGAGGGAGTGTGCCATGTCTTTTTTGATGTGTCGCCCAATACCCGTGAGCAACGGGATCTGCCTGTTGCGCTCTATTCCCCTTTTGGTGACCGTGGTGCTGCTGGCCCTGCTCATGTCGCCCCGGCCGGCTGCGGCGGTCACCTGCACCGTGCCCAGCCCCGCCCACGGCACCATCCAGAGTGCCATCGCCGCGCCGGAATGTGACCCCATCCTGCTCGTAGCCAACCACTACCAGGAAAACGTGGACGTGTTCCGCTCGGTAACTATTCGGGGCCTGGGGCGCGCGTCAACCACTGTGGACGGTAGCGCCAGGAGCTGGGTCTTTTTCATCCGCAACCCCATCGCCGTCACGCTGGCAGACATGACCATCGCCCATGGCTACGCCGCCGACGGGGCGGGGGTTTACAACAACGCCGATGGCCCTGGCAGTCTTGTCACTCTCGACAACGTGCGGCTGGCCAATAACCACGCCCACGGTGGTTCGGGCGGGGCGGTCCTTCAGGGTCCAGGTGGGGTGACCTTCATCCACGACAGCCTGGTGGAAGATAATCATAGCATGGGCCAGGGCGGGGCCATCGCCAACGACCGCGGCACGGTCATCCTGGCCGACAGCGAGATCCTCAACAACAGCGCCACCCTGGGCGGGGCCATCTACAACTCCGCGGGCACGTTGACGATTGACGGGAGCACGATCAGCGGCAACGATGCCAACAACGGTGGCGCCATCTACGGGGGCGGGACGGTCACCATCAACGGCAGCACATTCAGCCACAACGAGGCCAGCTTTGGGGGCGCCATCACATTCCAGGGCGGCGACCTGTCCATCGAACATAGCCACTTGAGTGACAACGCGGCCAACACCGCCGGGGCTATCGGGATGGTTGGGAGCCTGACTCTGGTAGCCACGACCATCGACCACAACACGGCCCTGGCAGGCGATGGCGGCGGTATCCACCTGGGAATCCCGGCCCTCTCTGCCACGGCCAGTCCGGGCAGCGGCCGGGCGCCCGGCGACGACACGGTCTTCATCGAAAACAGCACCATTAGCGGCAACACGGCAGCCGGGAAAGGGGGCGGACTCTATTACTCATTCCTCTATAGCCCAAGCTTCTCCATCCGCAACACCACCCTGGTGGCCAACAGCGGGACCGGGGGTGCTAACGTGCACAGCGACTGGCATGAGCCGCTGACCGTGGTTAACACAATCCTGGCCAACCCGGCTGGGGGAAGCAATTGCAGCGGCGCCATCACTTCCCTGGGGCATAACATCGCTACCGATACCAGTTGTAGCCTGGGAGCCAGCGGCGACCAGAGCAACGTCGACCTGGTCCTGGAGCCCCTGGCTCAAAACGGAGGCCTGGGTCCGACCCATGCCCTGCCCGCCGGAAGCCCGGCCATCGACGCAGGTGACAACGCCAACTGCCCGCCATTGGACCAGCGTGGGATGCAACGCCCCCTGGACGGGGATGGGGATAGCAACGCCGTGTGCGACGTAGGCGCCTACGAACTCTTCCGCGCCACGGCCTTTGTCTACGTGCCGATCCTGCTCCGACCGGGCATTGCCCCATTCAATGGGGTGGGCCTCCCGACACGTATCACGGCGGAACTGCGCCTTGAGGAGGATGGCTAGAAGTTCGTCCAGGGTCACGTCTCGGTGGGGGTAACGGACGGGGATTTGACCCCATAGAACCAGGCTTGAACACCCTCTGAGAAAGAAGCGCAACTACACCGCTTGTGCGACGCGGACTTGACTACAAGGGCCACAACCCACATAATAGATTGTACAAATGTACAACTGAGGGTTAGCGCAAGTGGATGTTGTGGTCGACACGTCCGTTATCATCGCCATCATCACAAATGAGGCGTCCAAACCTGAGCTCATTCGGGCCACGCGTGATGCCGCGCTTATTGCTCCGGTCTCCGTGCATTTCGAGATCGGCAACGCTTTCTCGGCCATGCTGAAGCGGAAGCGCGTGACGCTGGAGCAAGTCGCCAGGGCGCTGACACACTATCATGACATCCCCATTCGCTTCGTCGAGGTTGATCTTCACGCGTCGCTGACTATCGCCGAACAACTTGATCTGTATGCTTACGACGCTTACTTGATACACTGCGCGGAGCGTTACCGCGGCCCGCTTCTAACGTTGGACCTGGCGCTTCGCAACCACGCCAGCAGCTACGGTGTTCCGCTCCTGGAGGTACCGCGATGACGACCGTCTACACGTATAGTCAGGCTCGACAGAATCTGGCCTCGCTACTGGACAAAGCGGCCGCCGAAGGTGAAGTGCGTATCAGGCGCCGCGATGGCCAGGTGTTTGTGATCCGGCCCGAGAGCACAGAGACATCTCCGTTGGATGTAGAAGGCGAGGACCTGGATATCACCGCCGACGAGATCGTTGCCTTCATCGCCGAGGGGCGGCGTTTCTCCTGAGGTCGCTATGGTCGAGGTGGGCGATGGTCACTCCGGCCCCTGGCCAGGACGGCGGCAGCTTGCTCGACTGTCGGAGAGTCAGGCACAAAGCGTTCAACGACAGGGATCAAGATGCGCGTGTTCTCGGACATCACACCTCCGCCACGGTGCACCGTGAGGATCGAAAGCTTGCTGATTGATTATCACGAGTCATACCCTGGAGGGTCTCTCACGGGGAGCGCTGGTGTCAACCCTCGTCTCCGGGCGAGCCAGGCATTGACACCAGGTCGACCTCGGTCTAGAATAGTACTTATATATTTGCACACATACTCCTTCGAGGTGCGATAGTGCCCCAACTCCATTTTTACGTGCCGGACGAGGTCGCCGAGCGCATTCGGCGGGAGGCCGAAGCGGCGCAGTTACCCGTCTCGAGATACCTGGCATCGCTCGTCAAGCGCGAGCTCCTGAACGAGTGGCCCGAGCGCTTCTTCGAGGAGGTGGTCGGCGCCTGGCAGGGCGCGCCGCTGGAGCGGATCGATCCCGGCGCCGCCGAGCAGCGGGATCCCCTGTTTCCGCCTGCTTGATGTTTCTGCTCGACACCAACGCCTGTATCGGCCTGCTCAACGGCACGTCTGAGGCGCTGGCGGCGCGCCTGCGGGCCCGGAGGCCGAGCGATGTACTCCTCTGCGCGGTCGTGAAAGCCGAGCTGACGTTTGGCGCCTACCGTAGTCAGCGGATGGCTGAGAACCTGCGCGTTCTGAAGCGATTCTTCGAGCCTTTTGCGTCGCTGCCGTTTGACGACGCCTGCGTCGACGTCTACGGAAGGATTCGCAGCGATCTCGAGCGTGCCGGCACGCCCATCGGCCCGTACGACCTGATGATCGCCGCCACCGCCCTGGCCCATGACCTCACGCTCGTCACCGCCAACACGCGCGAGTTCGGTCGCGTGCCCGGGCTGTCCATTGAGAATTGGGAAGTGTAGGTTGGGCCGGTGAGGGACTTCTCTGCGCCGTGGGACAGGCTAATAGGATGCCAGGATGACGGAACATGAGAGCGAGTGGGACTACTGCGACGTCAAGTTCCAGCTAAGATACAAAGGCGAAGACAGCACGCGCGCCGGGCTCAAACAGATGTGGCTCGTCTTTCAGGCCCGCGCCTCTGGCGCCAACCGAAGCTATCTGGCGGGAGAATCGACGGAGATTCCCATCGCAGCCAATGTGATCGGCGTGTCGTTTGTGCCTCAAGAGCGTAATCCGAGTCACCGCAACATCCATCAGAATCTGTTGGATCAATTGCAGGCAGAGGGATGGGAGAGATTGCCAGAGCGGGGCGGATCATGGTGGGAAACGCGGCTGCGTCGTTTGGCGTCTCGGCATCGACCCACCAGCGGCTGGTTCAAACGCCTTCGTGACCGGTTCAGCCAGGCTCGTCCCTCTGACGAAAACGACGGGCACCCCCCATCGGCCCCTACGAGCCCCTGATCGCCGTCACCGCCCTGGCCCATGACCTCACGCTCGTCACGGCCAACTGCGCGCGTTTGGCCGCGTGCCGGGCTGTCAGGTGTGAACTGGGAAGTCGGAATGGGAGTGGCGCGGGGTTGGGTCGCGGAAGCGGCGGCCCACGACCAGCAGTGTCAGCCCAAAGACAACGGCGAGCAACGCAGTGGGAGCCAGGACGGGGAGCACGCTTGCCGGCATCACCCTGACCTGCCTCGTGCTGCCGGTATAAGGCGCGCCAACCAGTGGCCTCAGGCGCACGGCGAAGCCGGCTCTTCCCGAAGGCAGCTGGAGTCGAAACCCCGAGAAGTCCACGCGCGGGGTCAGCTCTGGGGTGCGCGGGTTAAACGGCACGATCTCATAGCCCAACCGCTGCTCCGAAGCCTGGCGGACATGGAATGACGCCTTCGCCAACCGCTC
>JBFGLK010000051.1:0-10728 GCA_041576195.1 Promineifilaceae bacterium (SeqCode) | reverse complement strand
TGTTGAATGTCAGCCATGCACGGCCCGAGGCGTTTGGTCATGGTTTGGAGCCGTTGATCCAGCTGTTCGCGAACGAGGCGGCCACCGCCATTCAGAACACCCGCCTTTACCAGCAGGCGCGGCGAGAGATCGAGGAGCGGCAGGCGGCGGAGGCAGCGCTGGAGCGCGAGCGGGAGCAGCTGGCCGCCCGGGTGGACGAGCGGACGGCCGCCTTGCAGCGGCAGACTGACAGGCAGGCGGCGTTGGCGTCGATCGAGCCCATCGTGCACCGGCCGAGCGAGCTGCAGGAGGTATTGGATCACATCGTGCGGGTGGCGACGGAAGCCCTGCCGGCACCGGGGGGCGTCAACATCATCCTTGCCGGCGACGAGCCCGATCAGCTGATCATATCCGCGTCGACCGTTGACGTGACCGCCCCGAAGCGCCCCGTCCCCCGCATTCGTCCTCGGGGAGGCGTAACGCGCCACATCATCCAGCATCAGGAGCTGGTGCACATCAGCAGCCTGGCCGAAGACCGCTTTGGCTCGCGCCCACAGCTGGAAGCCTTCGGCCTGGAGGCGTACATTGGTGTGCCTTTGGTTGCCCACGGCGACGTGCTCGGCGCGCTCTTTGTCTTCAGCAGGACGCCTCACCAGTGGAGCCAGGAGGAAATCGAGTTTGTCCAGGCGCTTGCCAGCCGGGCAGCCCTCACCATTTCCAGCGTGCGGCTGTATGATAGTCTGGCTAAGGCCAACGAGGCGCTGACCCAGGCCTCGAAGGCCAAGGACGAGTTCCTGGCCAGCATGAGCCACGAGCTGCGCACGCCCCTCAACGCCATTCTGGGCATGTCCGAGGCGCTACAAGAAGGCTTGTATGGCCCGATCACCGACGAGCAGACCCACTGTATTCAGATCGTGCGTGACAGCGGGCGCCACCTGCTGGCCCTGATTGAAGATATCCTGGACCTGGCGACCATAGAGTCGGGCGGGTTGCCGTTGATGCTGAGCCCGGTACACCTGCCTGAGGTCTGCCGCGCCTCTATTGAGCTGGTGGAGACGGCGGCGCGTAAGAAGGGCCAGCAGGTCAGCGTCGACCTGGATCCGTTGGTGCGGGTGATAGAAGCGGATGAGCGGCGGGTGAAGCAGGTGCTGGTCAACCTGTTGACAAACGCCATTAAGTTCACGCCGAACAATGGCGTCGTTGGTTTGACGACGGAGGGCGACCCACTGGCCGGCGAGGTGCGTCTGATCGTCTGGGATACGGGCATCGGCATCGCCCCGGAGGACATGAAGCGGCTATTCCAGCCATTCGTGCAACTGGATAGCAGTCTGGCGCGGCGTTTTGACGGCGTGGGCCTTGGGCTGGCTCTGAGCGCGCGCATGGTGTCAATGCACGGGGGCAAGATCGAGCTCCAGAGCACCCCGGGCCAGGGCAGTCGCTTCGTGGTGACGTTGCCCTGGCGCCTGCCCGCCGCGGCAGAGGATCCGCCCCACGCCCTTTGAGGCCGTCACCCGGCAAACGAAAAGACCTCCGCGGTCGTCGCCTGAGGGCGATGACCGCGGAGGTCTTTGTGTTTCTTGAGTGGGTCCGAATCAGTCCGCTTCGGCCAGGGCGGTCTTGCTGGCGATGGCCTCCAGCAGCTCTTCGGACGTGTTGTCGTCGATGAGCAAGGGTCCGGTCTCCTCTTGTTCCTCTTCGGCGACTTCTTCATCGACGTCTTCCGGCACCTCTTCGAACTGGTAGAAGCCTGTGCCGGCAGGGATGAGCTTGCCGATGATCACGTTCTCCTTGAGGCCGATGAGACGGTCTTCCTTGCCGGCGATGGCCGCGCTGGCCAGGACCTTGATGGTGTGTTGGAAGGAGCTTGCCGACAGGAAGGAGTCGGTGGACAGGGCGGCCTTGGTGATGCCCAGGAGGACGGGCTGCGCCTGCGCGGGCTCGCCGCCTTCGGCCGCGATTTCCTCGTTGATGCCGGCAAACTCGGTCGCCTCCACCAGCTCGCCGGGCAACAGCTCCGTGTCGCCAGACGCTGTGACCTGCACCTTGCTCAGCATTTTGCGAATGATGACCTCGAAGTGCTTGTCGTTGATGTTCTGGCCCTGCGGGCGGTAGACTGTCTGCATCTCCCGCAGGAGGTAGTTGGTGACCGCGTCGCGGCCGAGGATCTCCAGGATGCGGTGCGGGTTCTTGCTGCCCTCGGTGAGCTGCTCGCCGGCGGTGACGCGCTGGCCCTGACCGACGAGCAGGCGCATGCCGGCAGGGATCTCGTAATCGCGTTCATCACGGCTCTCCCAGACGACGCGCAACGCGTTCTCGTCGACGATGACACGCCCGCCGCGGCGAGCCGGGCGCACGTCGTCGCCCCTGTGTGCCAGGATGGCGCCCATCTCGATCTCATCGCCGTCGGCCACGTCAAGCTCCCACTCGTCGGCAAGCTCATACGTGTCCTCGACGACGCGGCTGTCGACGACCGTCACATGTCGGACGCCGTCGACGGCGCGCAGTTCGCAGATGCCGTCGATCTCGGTCACCACCGCCTCGCCCTTGGGCCGTTGCCGGGCCTCGAACAGCTCTTCGACGCGGGGCAGACCCTGGGTGATGTCGCCACCGGCCGACGCGGTACCTCCCGTGTGGAACGTCCGTAGCGTCAGCTGGGTGCCCGGCTCGCCGATAGACTGCGCGGCGACAATGCCGATGGCAGATCCCTTCTGCACCACGTCGCCACGACCGAGGTCCAGGCCATAGCACTTCACGCAGATGCCCTGGTTCATCTCGCACGTCATCGGCGAGAAGACCAGCGCCTCCTCCAGGCCGGCGGCGTCCACCTCGGCGGCGATCTCCTCGGTGAAGAGCTCGCCTGTGGCGATCAGGATCTCGCCGGTTTCCGGCGCGACGGCCGGCGCGGCGGCAAAGCGACCGTAGAGGCGATCCGCCATCGTCTCCTTGCCGAAGTTGTCGGCGCGGCGGATGGCGATGCCCTTGTGCGTGCCGCAGTCATCCTCCATGACGATGACGTCCTGGGCGACGTCGACCAGGCGCCGCGTCAGGTAACCCGCGTCGGCGGTACGCAGAGCGGTATCCGCCAGGCCCTTGCGCGACCCGTGGGTGGAGATGAAGTATTCGAGGGCGGAGAGACCCTGGCGGAAGTTGGACTGAATGGGCACGGCGATGATCCGACCCTGAGGATCGGCCATGAGGCCGCGCATGCCGGCAAGCTGGGTGATCGGACCGAAGCCGCCCTTGGTCGAGCCGGACAGGGCCATCACGGTCACCGGACCGAGCGGATCCATGGCATCGCGCACGGCATCCTCGACCTGGGCCTTGGCTTCGTTCCACTGCTCGATCGTGCGCTGATACTGCTCGTCCTCGGTCAGAAGCCCGCGTCGATACTGCCGGTCAATCTCGTCGACTCGCTTGCGTGCGTCCGCGAGGATGTCTGTGCGCTCGTCGGGCACGGTCAGGTCGGAGACGGCGATGGTCACGCCCGAGCGCGTGGCGTAGCGGAACCCGAGGTCCTTGATGGCGTCGACCATCTCGATCGTGGCGTCGTCGCCCATGCGCCGGTAGACCTGGTTGACCAGATCGTTGACCGCGCCCTTGTCCAGTAGCCGATTGACAAAGCGCATCTCCGCCGGCAAGGTGCGATTGAAGATGACGCGGCCGGCGCACGTTTCGATCAGGCGCTGGCGCGGCTTGTCGTCGGCGTACCGGCGATGATCGTCGCGAAAGCAGGTCTCGGTCAGCAGCTTGATCTTGGCGTGCAGGTCGATGTAGCCCAGCTCATAGGCCCGCTCGACCTCGTCCATCGTGGCGAAGACCTTGCCCTCGCCTTTCAGGCCGCTGTGGGCAATGGTCAGGTAATAGATGCCCAGCACCATGTCCTTGGACGGACCAACGATCGGCCGGCCGTCCGACGGCTTGAGCAGGTTGCGCGTGGCCATCATCAATTCGCTGGCCTCGGTAATGGCCTTCTGCGACAGCGGCACGTGCACCGCCATCTGGTCGCCGTCGAAGTCGGCATTGAACGCGGCGCACACCAGCGGGTGTAGCTGAATGGCCCGGCCCTCGACGAGAACGGGCATGAACGCCTGAATGCCGAGTCGGTGGAGCGTTGGCGCCCGGTTGAGCAAGATCGGGTGCTCGAAGATCACCTCTTCCAGCACCTCCCACACTTCCGGTGGCTGGCGCTCGATGACCCGGCGGGCGCCCTTGACGTTGCTCGCATGGCCATAGTGAATGAGCTTGCTGATGACGAACGGCCGGAAAAGCTCGAGCGCCATCGTCTTGGGAAGGCCGCACTGACCCAGCTTGAGACTGGGGCCGACGACGATCACGGAGCGGCCGGAGTAGTCGACGCGCTTGCCGAGGAGATTGCGGCGGAAGCGGCCCTTCTTGACCTTGAGCATGTCGGACAGCGATTTCAGCTCGCGCCGGCCGCGCCGACTGAGCGCCTTGCCACGCTGGCTGTTGTCAATCAGGCTGTCGACAGCCTCCTGCAACATACGCTTCTCGTTGCGCACGATGACATCCGGAGCGCCCAGCTCCAGCAGGCGCTTCAAGCGGTTGTTGCGATTGATGACCCGGCGATAAAGATCGTTGAGGTCGGACGTGGCGAAACGCCCGCCGTCCAACTGCACCATCGGGCGCAAGTCCGGCGGGATGACGGGCAGCACCGTCAGGATCATCCACTCGGGCCGGTTACCGCTCTTGCGCAACGCCTCGACCACCTGCAGTCGCTTGGTCGCTCGTTTGGCCGCCTGCTTGGAACGGGTCGTGCGCACTTCACGCCAGAGCTCGTTCGCCAGGCGATTGAGGTCCATGCTCCGCAGGATGTCGTAGAAGGCCTCGGCGCCCATATCGGCGCGGAAGACGTTGCCGAAGCGGCTCTTGAGCTCGCGGTACTCCGTTTCGTTGAGGAACATCATCTGCTGGATGCTCTCCAGCTGTTCCCGGTTGTTCTGGGCCTGCTGGTGCAGACGGCCGGCTTTCTCGCTGAGACGCGCCTGCATGGAGTCGGCCTCGTCCGCGATCGCCTTCTCCAGGCCGGCGAGCTCCTTCTGGAGCGCGGCAAACCCGCTCTCGCGATCCTCTTCGTTGTCCTGTTGCGCCTGGCTCAGGCGATTCGTGGTGGCTTCCTGCAGGACAACCGCGTGTTCGCGACCGATCGTCTCGCCCTTCTTGGCGATGACGACATCGCCCAGGACGACGTCGGCGTCCGCGGCGCTTCCCTTGAGATTGTCGAGCCGCTGCTCCATCACACGGGCTTCCTGGACTACCTGGTCGGTGACCTGCGCCAGCAGCTCATCAAACTTCTCGTTGAGCCCTTCGAGCTCCGCACGCAGCGCCTGACGCCGCTCCTCGGACTCGGTCGTATCGACGCCGAGTTCCTCACGCAGCTCTTCCTCAGCCTTCAACTCGGCCTCGGCCAGCTCCTCTTCAAGACGCTTCAGGGCCCGCTGGCGGGCGTCCTCGTCGACAAAGGTGACGACGTATTGCGCGAAGTAGAGGACGCGATCCAGATTGCGCCGGGAAATGTTGAGTAAGAGGCCCATGTGGCTGGGCACGCGGCGTGTGTACCAGACGTGGGCCACCGGCGCCGCCAGCTCGATGTGGCCGAGGCGCTCACGACGCACGGACGAACGCGTGATCTCCACCCCACACTTGTCACAGATGATGCCCTTGTAGCGGACGTTCTTGTATTTACCGCAGTAGCATTGCCAATCCCGCTGCGGGCCGAAGATGGCCTCGCAAAACAGTCCATCCTTCTCCGGTCGCAGCCGTCGGTAGTTAATCGTCTCCGGCTTGGTTACTTCGCCATACGACCAGGAACGTATCTGTTCCGGGGACGCCAGGCTAATCCGCAGTGAGCGAAATTCAGTCGTCTCCACCAGGTGACCTCCGCTTGAACGCAATCGTCAGGAGCAGGTGGGGTCCGCACCCTGAAGCTGTGCAGAAAACAGGAACACACACAAAAAGAGCGCATGGTATTAACCATCGCTCCGGCGATTATGGTGAGGGGGTATTTGGTTTTCGGACGCCCACAGTCCCGTATTATATCGTTCCCACTGGAGAAGTCAAGCCGCTCTCCGGGCGCGGGCGCCTGCCCTGTGGCTGCCGGCAACCAGCTCCCGGGGGCAGCGCACGGGCTGCCCGTTCCGCCTCCCGGCTCTCACCGACTTCTCACCCAGTCGGGGAAAACGAAGGGACGCCGGCGCCGTGCCGGCGTCCCCAGAGTGCTTTGTGGGAGCCTCAGCGGTGGGTCTGGAGACGATGCTGGCAGGGTTGAAACCAAACGTCTCGCGTGACCAGGATGAAGGTGGCAGCGGTGAAACAACGATGCGCGATGCGCGAAAGACGTAACACCGCTGAGGCTATATGGCCCGGGAAGACGAACCGGCAGGCGTCTGATGGTGGTGGCGATGGCGATGTTATCGACGTACACTACCGGCAGGATGTACCCGAGTCTTCGTCACCCGTTCCGTCTTGCAGGATAGCACGACCACGCGTTTTTGTCAATAGTTTGCACATATTTTGTTTAGTACGCTCTCATCTTGGTGCAGAACACCGGGCCCTAAACTCCCGGTCTGGGCGGCCATCTTAAGGAGGCAGGCATGGAGTACGTCAACCTGGGCGCTAGCGGCCTGAAGGTCTCCCGACTCTGTTTAGGGATGATGTCGTACGGCTCGTCCCGCTGGCGCGACTGGGTGTTGGACGAGGACGACAGCCGGCCTTTCGTCCGCCGGGCCCTGGAGCTGGGGATCAACTTCTTCGACACGGCGGACATGTATTCGGCCGGCGTCAGCGAAGAAGTGACCGGGCGCGCGTTGCGGGACTTCTCTCGCCGGGAAGCGGTGGTGATTGCGACGAAGGTCTTCTTTCCACAGGACAAGGACGACCCAAACTCGGGCGGCCTCTCGCGCAAGCACATCATGGACGCCATCGATGGATCGCTGCGGCGTCTGGGGACGGACTTCGTGGACCTGTACCAGATACACCGCTGGGACCCTACGACGCCCATTGAAGAAACGATGGAGGCCTTACACGACGTGGTCAAGGCGGGTAAGGCGCGCTACCTTGGCGCATCCAGCATGTTCGCCTGGCAGTTCGCCCGGGCCCAACACGTGGCGAAACGGCACGGCTGGACGCCGTTCGTGGCCATGCAGAACCATTACAACCTGATCTACCGGGAAGAGGAGCGCGAGATGATCCCGCTTTGCCGGCACCTGGGAGTCGGCCTCATCCCCTGGAGCCCGCTGGCGCGCGGCTTTCTGGCAGGGAACCGCCAACGCACATCGCCCGGGCCCACGACGCGCTCCCGTTCGGACCAATACGCCCACCAGATGTATTACGACGAGGCGGACTTCGACGTGGTCGACCGGGTCCGTGAGCTGGCCAAGGAGCGCGGCGTGGCCCCGGCCCAGATCGCCCTTGCCTGGCTCCGACATAAGGCCGGCGTAACCTCACCCATCATCGGCGCCACCAAAATGGCGCACTTGGAGGAGGCGGTCGCCAGCCTGGAGTTGTCGTTGTCCGACGACCAGGTCGCCTTCCTGGAGGAGCCATAGGTCCCCCACCCGGTTCTCGGGCATAGCTAAAAGAGGTCGCGGACGGGGCTGTTTCACGCAGCTTGGGGTGCGAGCAGCCCCGGCTATGCCGGCAGGCGGAAGGTGTAGGTCGCCCACGCCTCCTCGTCCACCGCGCCGTGGCGGCGCCCTGCGACCATCGCCACGCCATCTCGCAAGCATACCGCACGGCCGAACCAGCCAAACGGATGGCCGTCCGGCGCGACATGCCGAGCCCGCAGCATCCAGCCGCGCTGCCCAATAGCAGACGGGCCAAACAGAAAGGCCGCCCCGGCCTCATAGCCGGCACGATCATCACCAGGCGCCCCGACAAGAACCCAATCCTCGTGTACGGCCACCGACCAGCCAAACCGCAGCCCGGGCCGGGCGACGTCCGGTGTCAGCCGGGCCACGCGGCTCCAGCGGTGCGGCCCGGCCTGATCGCGTCGAAACAGATAGACGGCGCCGGCGGGGCAGCCGTGCGCGCCCTCACCGATCGCGCTCACGGCCGCCAGCTCGCCGTGCAGGGCCGTGGACCAACCGAAGTAGCCACGGGGCCCGGTTTCGTCCGGCCTCAGGACGACGGACGAATCACCCACGCCATCCGGCACATCGGCTGCCGGCAATAACACTTCGGCGTACCCGGCACCCTGGCAATAGTAGGGATCGCTGACGATTCGCCATCCTTTCGGTTTGCCCTCGTGTGGCCTCTGCCACCGGGCATCTTGTGCGCTTTGCGGTCTCATAATCATTTTTCCTCATCGGGAACCGCGGGGTACACCGCTGCTTGACGCCAGCTAGTGACGATCGTAGCATTCAGGGTGCTGCCATCATCGTTCACCCGCGACCATCATCCTATCCCCATCCACAGCCCAATACCCTGTTAACGGCAGGGCCCGCACGCTCGGGAGACTTCGTGACGATGCCTCGTGGACCCTATTGTGGCGGCGCGGAAGTAACGGATTTGGTAGCGCCGCTACGATTCCTTGTAGCGCCACCCACCTACTCTCCTCCTGGGAGTGATCGACGGTCCTCCCAGGAGCGCCGGCGTCCATACGGATCGCCGGCGGGCCACCCCAGCAAACTTGGGCGCGGTGGCAACCTCCCTGCCGGCCACACCCGATCACCGCAGCGTCCTCCGGCCAATCTGACGCCCGTTCGAGCGTCGTGAAGGGTTCTCTCCATGTCCGATCCGGAGATCTTCACCGTCGGTGGCGCCGTCCAAGCATCAGGCGGACTCTATCTCACGCGACCGGTCGATAGCGAGCTGCTGGCTCTATGCCGCGCACGCGCCTATACCTACATCCTCACGCCAAGGCAGCTGGGAAAGTCCAGTCTGATGGTGAACACGGCCGAGCGCCTGTCAGCCGAAGGCGTGCTCCCGGTCCTCATCGATCTGACCGAGTGCGGCCTGCTGGCGACGGCCGAGGAATGGTATTTCGGCATCGTTACGCTCATCGCTGGCGCGCTCGGGGAGTCGCAAGACCTGCACACCTGGTGGACGAGCCTCAGTGCGCTCAGTGTTACGCAGCGCCTGCTGCGCTTCTTCGAGGACATCGTGCTCGCCCGGACGGAGGCGCCCATCGTCATCTTCGTGGACGAGATCGATTGCACGCTCAGTCTTGACTTCACCGATGACTTCTTCGTGGCCATTCGCCTTCTCCACAACGCCCGCTCCTATGTGCCGGCACTCCGGCGCCTCACGTTCGTTTTGATCGGCGTTGCTTCTCCGGCGGAGCTCTATCATGACCCCAGGCGTACGCCCTTCAACATCGGCCGGCGGGTCGAGCTGACGGACTTCACGCTTTCGGAGGTGGCGCCACTGGCCGCGGGCCTGCCCGGCAGCGAGGCGGATCGGGATCAGACGCTCAAGTGGGCGTTGGCATGGACAGGCGGGCACCCTTACCTGACGCAGCGCCTGTGCGCCGCCATCGCCGCCGAGGGTCAACCACCGGCTTCCAGCGATCGGATGGACGCCCTCGTCGCCACGCTCTTCAAAGGCGATCTCGGCCGCACGGACTCCAACCTGCAGTTCGTACGCGACATGCTGGTCCGACCCTTGACGATCGCGCCCGCCGTTTTGTCCGCCTACCGCGAGGTTCTGCGCAGTCGCCGGCCCGTGCCGGACGACACACAGTCGATGCCAAAAACCCGACTGAAGCTCAGTGGGATCGTGACGACGCGGGACGATCACCTGCGCGTGCGCAACCGCCTCTACGCCGAAGTCTTTGACCTAGACTGGATTGACCGCAACTGGCCGCGCGACTGGTGGTCTCAGATTCCGTATCAGGTCCGCGTGGCGCTGACCCTGATCCTCATCATGGCGGTGGCCCTCTCGGCCACCGCGCTCTATGCCGTGCGGCAGCAGCGGCAGGCCGTGGCAGCGGCGCAGCTGGCAGACCAGCAGACCCGGCTGGCGACGGGGCGCCTACTCACTGCCGAGAGTCAGATCCTCAGCAACAACCGTCAGCCCCGGCTCAGTGCGCTGCTGGCGATTGAGGTGTTGCGGCACGGCCAGCCATCAGATGCCGGCACGTCCATCGTCGCCGAGAACGTGCTCCGCCAGAGCCTGGAAGCGTTGAAGGCCTCGATTCTCTACGGCCATGCAGGCCAGGTCTGGGACGTGATCTTCACGCCCGACGGGAAGTGGCTGGTGTCCAGCGACACCGACGGCACGGCCCTGCTATGGGACGTGCGTCGGGACGCCCCGCAGGCGCCAAGCATCCGACTCGCCGGGCATGATGGGCGCATCTGGGCGCTGGACATTAGCGGCGACGGCAGATGGCTGGCGACGGCCGGCGCTGACGGCACGGCACGACTCTGGGACTTGGAACAGCCGGACCCGGTGGCGAATCCGGTAATCCTGCGGGCGCATGACGCACCGACGCTTAGCCTGACCTTCAGCCCCGATGGCACACTGCTGGCAACTGGCGGCGCCGACGGACGGCTGGGCCTGTGGCGCTCCCAGGACTCAACCTGGGTCCGCACGCTGGACACCCCTTGGTCGCTCGGCGCCTGGGTATGGGATCTCGCGTTTAGCGACGACGGTCGCTGGCTGGCGGCTTCCGACCGAACAAAGACGGCCCGCGTGTGGGACCTGTCTGGGCCACCGACCGCCGCTGGCCTGGCGCTGCACGGTCACTCCGATGCCATCCGCGACATCGAGTTCATCCCGGGCAGCAGCACT
>JBFGLK010000050.1:0-10741 GCA_041576195.1 Promineifilaceae bacterium (SeqCode) | reverse complement strand
GGGCGCGCCGCAGGCCGCGCTGCCCGGCTGATGGCCGGCAGATCCTCCCGTCGTCAGGCAGCCGGCGGCGTCACGCTCTGGCTGGATGGTCGGCGCCCGCCGCCCATCCCTGGCAATGCCTTGGCGGTTGGGCTCCGCGTTCGCACAAGCGAAGCTTCTCGGGTGATTGACACCGCGATTGCCGTTGCCGGCCGCCTGCCGTGCGCCGATCAGAGCCTGGACCGCCTGGTCTGGTCCCACGTCGCCTGGCGCTGGCCGGACCTGCCGGCAGCGATTCGGGAAGCTCACCGGGTCCTAGGCCCTGGCGGCGAGCTCCTCGTCGAGGAAACTGTCGTCCCCGGCACCTATCTCAAGGGGAAGAAGGGGCGCCAGCAACGCGAGGCGTCTGACTTCCTCCGCGCGCTGCTCGGTCTGCGGCACCAGACGCCGGCAGGGCACCTCAGCGAGGAAGCGTGGCAGGCCTCCTTGCTTGCCGCGGGCTTCGGCCTGGTGCACGTCGAGCGCGCGGTGCGCACGGTGTCCTTCGCCGACTGGGCGGGCGATAGCGGTCTCGCCGCTTCCGATCGACTACGCTTGCAGGCCATGGTGCTCCAGGCGCCGGCCATTGCTCGCGACTATCTTGATCCCCAGCCGAGAGGCGATGACATCCGGTTCCAGTTGGCGGAGGCACGCCTCACGGCGGCTGTGCCGGCATAGGGAGCCCGGTTTGACGCCCTCTGGGGCGGGCGATAGAATCGACGTCTGCAGATGACGTGTTGCCACCCATCTGGCGCCGTCACCGGCGCCGCAGGCTGAACGATGACCAAGAAGTATCATTTCTGGATAACCGGTTGCCAGATGAACTACGCCGACGCGCGCCAGGTGGCCTCGGCCCTCGAGCGCCAGGGCTACGTCGCTACCGAACGCGTGGACGACGCGGACGTCATCGTTCTGGAAACGTGCGTGGTGCGCCAGCAGTCGGAAGACAAGGCGCGCAACAAGCTCCACAGCCTGCGACCTCTCAAGGAGCAGCGGCCCGACCTGACTGTCGCCGTGATGGGCTGCCTCGTCGGCGTCAAAGGCAACGATCGGTTGCAGCAACGTTTTCCGTTTGTCGACGTCTTCATGCCGCCGCAATCGGACGGATCGCCGCTCATCGCCCATCTCCAGCGCGAAGATGGCGAGAGCCTGGAGCGGGCGTCGACGGCGCGCCAGCACGCGCTGGTCGATGGCGAGGTGATCCTGCCCCTGGAACAACGGGGCGCGCTCGTCTCTGCCCCAGTGTCCGTCGTTTATGGGTGCTCGCACGCGTGCACCTTTTGCATCATCCCCTTCCGTCGCGGCGTGGAGCGGAGCCGGCCAGTCGGGGAAATCGTGGCCGAGGTCCGCTCGCTGGTCCGCCAGGGGGTGCGCGAGGTGGTTCTGCTCGGACAGATCGTCGATCGCTATGGGAAGGATGTGCCAGACGGGCCAGACCTGGCGGATCTGCTGCGCGTGGTCCACGAGGTCGAAGGACTGGAGCGCATCCGCTTCCTGACGAGCCACCCCAACTGGATGACCGATCACCTCCTGGAGACGGTGCGCGACCTGCCCAAAGTCATGCCACAGATCGAAGTGCCGGTGCAGGCCGGAGACGATGAGGTACTGACCAACATGCGCCGGGGCTATACGGCGGCGCAGTACCGGCGACTGGTCGCCCGGATTCGCGACATCGTGCCCGATGTGGCCGTCCATTGCGACATCATCGTCGGCTTCCCCGGCGAGACAGATGCCCAGTTTGCACGGACGTTCACGCTGCTGGAAACGCTGCGACTGGACAAGGTCCACCTGGCCCGCTATAGCCCGCGTGCCGGCACCGTCAGCGCCCGCCGCATGCCCGATGACGTGCCGGACAGCGTCAAGCGCGAGCGCTTTCAGCGGATCGAGGCCTTACAGGCCGCCATCTATCAGGAGAAGATGGACCGCTACCTGGGCCAGACGGTAGAAGTCCTGGTCGAGGATCGGCACAAAGGCCGCTGGCGCGGCCGCAATCCGCAGGGCAAACTGGTCTTTTTTGACGATCCGGACAACCATCGCGGTCAGCTCGTGCCTGTGACGATCACCTGGGCCGGGCCGTTTAGTCTCTCGGGAGAGCCAGCCACCCGTCTGGGCGATCGGCTCAGCGAGGCCAACCGTATCCTCTTGAGCGCCGTGTCCTGAAGTTCGCCGCCGACCGGCGTGTCCCCGCCCCTGCTGGCATCAAGCGTTGGCAAATCCGACCTGAAGAAGCTCCTCAATCAACAGGCTGTCGGCGTCCGTCACCAGATCCCAGAACGCGGTCTGGGCCACCGTGGCCGGTCGGCGGGAGTGCCGGCCGATGTAGACGTCCTGCTGCATGTGCACGTCGCGAATGGGCACGACTCTGACTCGTCCACTGACCAGGCGCGAAACCACACATTGGGAGACAAAGCCGACGCCCACCCCTTCCTGTACGGCGAGGGCGATCGCCTCCGAGTTGCCGAGCGTGAGGATGCACGGCAGATCAACAATGCTCACGCCGGCGCCCATGAGCCCGTGGCTGACCGCGGCGTAGGTGCCAGAGCCCGACTCGCGCAAGATGAACGCCTCCTGCTCTAACTCGGCCACGTCGATCGACGGCACGTGGGTCCACGGATGATCCAGCGGAGCAATGAGTAGCACGGGGTCCGAGAGCAGCTTGCGGAACTCCACCTCGCGCGAGAAGTCGCTTGGGCTCGCGAGTGCCAGATGCACCACGCCCTCGCACAGGTCCTGTACCGCCTGGACGCGGCTCGTCACCTGACAGGTCGCCTGCACCCGAGGATAGCGGCGGAGAAAGCTAGCCAGAAGAAACGGTAGCACATACTTGCCCGCTGTGGTGCTGCAGCCGACCCGCAGGTGGCCGTGCACCTCGCCCTGCAACGAATCCATCATCTCGTCGATGCGGAGCGAGAGATTGACCATCTGGCGAGCCAGCGGCAACAGCGCCTCACCGGCGGCGGTCAGCGTGAGCTGGCGCCCGTTGCGCCGGAATAGGCGAGATCCGAAGTGCTGCTCCAGCGCCTGGATGTGCTGGCTCACGCTGGGCTGGGTCATGTGAAGCTGGCGGGCTGCGGCGGTGAAGTTCAGGTGCTCCGCGGCGACGAGAAAGACATGAACCTGATGGGCATCGAGCATGGTTGTTGACCTCGACTCGGACGTGACGGCGTCCGTCTCTCCCCGATTCTGTCCAAGGCCCCGCCGTCGCACAAGTGCCAAATGTCACCAGTTGGCGCGGCCGCCGCTGGCGCGCCCATAGCCCGGATATCATGGTTGACGCCGCCTTTGCGGATGGTAGAATGACGTGTGATGGCCCGTCTATTGATACTTGAGCCGGATGCGGGATGGCGGCAGCGGCTGCTGGCCGTGCTGCGCGCCGCCGGCGCGCCGGAAGCCACGGTCACGGCGGCCTGGCCCGACGCCTGCCTGGCGCTGGGCCACCAGCCCTATGACCTGGCTCTCCTGGCTACCGGCCCCGGCTGGCCGGAGCTGGTGCGTCGCCTCCGGCTGATCCAGGGCGATCTGCGCATCGTGCTACTCACGGAGGCAGACGAGACGCTCGAGGAACCTCGCGGCGTGCAGGGCGCGCTGGCGCACGCCGACCTGGCCCAGCAGCTATTGCCGGCATTGCGTGCGGCGATGAGCCGACGTGTGCGCCCTGCCAGCACCAACGGGCAGCCACCCCTGGCCCTGGGCCAACTGCGGGACACCATAGCGGAGCTGGGACCAGAAATCGAGCCGGAGGCGGCCGTCGTCGCCCATGAGTCGGGCCTCGCCGCCCATCTGGGCAGCATCACGGAGCGCATGGCCGTCGCCCTCTCGGTGCTCGTGAGCAAGTCGTGGGAAGACTCCAGTTTTCCGGTACAGGTGCGCCTGTTGCGCTTGCCCGGCAAGCGAGGTGATTGGCGCCTCTACGCCCGGCGCGTGCCCGACGCCTTCCACGTCCTCGTGCTCTGCCAGCCAGAGCAGCCGCTGGGCGTGGCCCGCGAGACCGCCGAGCGACTGGCCACCGCGCTGCAGCGCCGGCTAGGCCGAACGACGCCCAACGGGGCCGCGCCGGACCTCCAGGGCCTGAGTGCAGAACTTGAGGCGCCACCGTCGCCAGACGGGTCCGCCCTGACCGATGGCGCCGCCGAGCTGGCGGGCGGCGAGGGAGCGACCTTTGCAATCGCCTGGCGCGCCGCCTCGAGCCTGCCGGCAGCCCTCGTCGAACCGGCCCAACGCACCATCAAGCAGATCGCCCAGGTTAACGACTGCCAGCTACACTACGTCAATCTCTCGGCGGAGACGGTCCACCTGGTCGTCAGTTGCCCGCCCGGCCGTAATAGCCTCTGGCTGGCCATCCAGTTCAAACAGGGCTGCGAGGATTCGCTCAAGCAGCAGTTCGGCCTGGTCGAACCGCTCTGGGCCCGTGGCTACTACGCCCGCCGCTCCACCATGCCCCTGCCCGCCCACGAGCTCGACCTGTTTCTCGATCGGAGCCAGGTGGGTAGTCCCTGATGCCTTTCTACGCCGGCTTCTTTCTGCTGCTCACCTTCATCGCCGCCGCCGTCGTGGTCTGGCAACTGCGCCGGCGCCTCCATCGCCTGGAGACCCGCCTCGGCTGGTATGAGGCCATCCTTCGCCGCGCCGGTCACCGCGTCGATCTGGACGATTACATTCAGTACTGCCTCATAAACGAGGGCCGCCAACACGCGCTCAACGAATATGTGCGCCTTCACGGCGTCACCCTCGACAACGCCCGGCGCGCCCTTCGCCGCATCGAAGCCGAGCTGCGCGACGCCTGAACAACGGCGCCATCTTTGCCGCGCTGACCGACCCACAACGGATACAACCATGGAAAACAAGCTGGTCCTGATCGACGGCCATGCCCTGGCCTACCGCGTCTTCTATGCTCTGCCGATCGATGCCTTCACGACGCAGGCGGGTGAGCCCACCAACGCCACATACGGCTTCGTGCGCACACTCCTCGACCTTATCCAGGCATCCGTGCCGCCTAAGTACCTGGCCGTGAGCTTTGACGTCGGCGCCACCTTCCGCGACGAGCTGTTCGCCGACTACAAAGGCACGCGGGAGAAGATGCCAGACGAGCTGAGACTGCAAATCGACCGGATCAAGCAGATCGTGGCGGCGATGAACATCCCCATCCTCGAAGTTGACGGCTACGAGGCGGACGATGTGCTGGGCACCGTCGCCCGCCAGGCGCGCGATCTTGAGGTACCAGTCCTCATCGTCACCGGCGATCGGGACTTGCTCCAACTCGTGGACGACAACACGACGGTCGAGCTCCCACCGGGTCGCTATGAGCGGGAACCGCAACAGTATGACACCGCCGCGGTCATCGAGCGCTTCGACGTGCCGCCGCCGCGCATCGTCGACTACAAGGCGCTCGTTGGCGATTCGAGTGACAATATCCCCGGGGTGCGGGGCATCGGAGACAAGACCGCGCGCCGACTCCTCGGCGACTATGGCACGCTCGACGGCGTCTATGCGCACATCGAGGAGATCAAGGGGGCCTTGCGCACCAAGCTGGAAACAGGGCGAGACGACGCCTATCTAAGTTATCGCCTGGCGATGATCGTCACCGACGCGCCGATCACGCTCGACCTGGAAGCGTGCGTGGCCCATGAGTTCGACCCTGAGCCCGTCCTGGGCTTGTTTCAAGAGCTCGAGTTTCGCACGCTGACCAAACGCCTGCTCGAAGCCGCCGAGAGCCTGGAGACCCGGCAAGAGGTGGACACCGTGCAAACCCAGACGCGCCTTGTGCAGACCCGCGCCGCGCTCGACACGCTGGTTGCTTCCCTCGGTCGGGCAAAGGCGATCGCGTTTGACGTCGAGACGACGGGCATCGACAAGATGTCGGCGGAGCTGGTCGGCATCTCGCTGGCGGTAGAACCGGGCATCGGCACCTACATTCCGCTGGGCCACCTCGATGGTGAGACGCAGGTCAGTACCGGCCAGATGGGGCTGTTCGCTGGCGACGCCCAGCTCGCGCCCGGCCAACTTCCGCGTGACGAGGTGTTGAGCGCGCTCCGGCCCGCGTTGACCGATCCAGACGTTCCCAAGATGGCCCACAACGCCAAATATGACTACACGATCCTGGACCGAGTCGGTTTGCGCGTAACGCCAATCGGCTTCGACACGATGTTGGCCGAATGGCTCATCAACCCGGCCAGCAAGTTCCTCGGCCTCAAGGACATGACGCGCCAGCGCCTGGGTATCGCCATGACCGAGATCGAGTCCCTCATCGGTAGCGGGAGCGGCCAGAAGAGCTTTGCCAGCGTGCCCATCGCCGAGGCAGCCCCTTACGCGGCCGCGGACGCAGACATGACGCTACGGCTGGCGCGCCAGCTGGCGCCCGAGTTGGACGGACTGGGTCTCAAGCGGCTGTTTCACGAGGTCGAAATGCCCCTCGTCGCCGTGCTGTCGGACATGGAACAGGTCGGTGTGGGTATCGACGTCCCCTTTTTGAAGGAGATGTCCCGGACGCTGGACGAACGCCACAAGGAGCTGGAAGCCGAGATCCACGCCATCGCCGGCGAGCACTTCAACATCAATTCGACCCAGCAACTGAGCGACGTCCTCTTCAAGACACTGGGATTGCCGCACGAGCGCTTGCGCAAGACCAAGTCGGGCCACTTCTCCACGGCCTCCGACGTACTGCAGAGCCTGCGCCAGGCGGATGAAACGGGCGTCATCGACAGGGTCCTCGAGTATCGCGAGCTGGGCAAGCTTAAGAGCACCTACGTCGACGCGCTGCCCGAAATGGTCAACCCGGAGACCGGCCGTATTCACACCAGCTTCAACCAGGCGGGCTCGGTCACCGGCCGCATCGCCAGCAACACGCCCAATCTGCAGAACATCCCGATCCGCACGGAGGTAGGACGCGAGATTCGCCGCGCCTTCGTGGCGGCGCCGGGCAAGGTATTGCTGGCGGCCGACTACTCCCAGGTCGAGCTTCGCGTCCTGGCGCACATTTGCCAGGACCGGAGTCTCCTGGAGGCGTTTCATCACGATCAGGACATCCATCGAACGACCGCCGCCGCCGTCTATGGCGTGCCCCTGGAAGCTGTCACCTATGATCAACGGCGCTTTGCCAAGGCGGTCAACTTCGGTCTGATCTATGGCATGGGCCCCTACCGCCTGGCACGTGATTCTGAGCTGACCCTGGCCGAGGCGGAGGCGTTCATCAAGGTCTACTTCGAGCGTTTCCCCGGCATCAATCAATACCTGGAGGAGACCAAGCGCCAGGCGCACACGCAGGGCTTTGTGGAGACGTTGCTGGGCCGGCGCCGGTACTTCCCGGTGCTCAAGGCGGGGGCCAACCGCAATCTTGTCGCCCGGGCCGAGCGGGAGGCGATCAACCATCCGATTCAAGGGAGCGCGGCGGACATCATCAAGATCGCCATGATCCAGCTCCACGAAGCGTTGCGCCGTGATTACGAGGCGCGGATGATCCTGCAGGTGCACGACGAGCTGTTGCTCGAGGTTCCCAAGGCCGAGTTGGACCGTGCGCGTCAGCTGGTAGTCGACATTATGTCAAGCGCATATCCCCTGCGTGTGCCGCTCAAGGTCGATACCGGTGCCGGCACTAACTGGCTCGAGCTGAGCCACTGACCTAGCCCACGTGCGACCACTCCGCGCCCTCCTCATCGCCACCTACGAGATGGGCCGCCAGCCGTTTGGTCTGGCGTCGCCCGCCGCCTGGTTGCGCCGGGCCGGGGCGGACGTGCATTGCCTGGACCTGGCCGTCCAGGCAATAGCGCCGGACCAGGTGCGGGCCGCCGATCTGATCGGGCTCCACCTGCCCATGCATACGGCCACCCGGCTGGGAGCGGCCCTCATCCCCGAGCTCCGGCGCCTCAATCCGGCCGCGCATCTCTGCGCCTTCGGGCTGTATGCTCCGTTGAATGAAGCCTATCTGCGCGAGCTTGGCGTCCAGACTGTGCTCGGCGGCGAGTTCGAAGCCGGGCTCGCCGCCCTGGCCCGGCGCCTGGCCGATAGCAGCGGCCCTGCCCACGATCTGCCGCTGGTGTCTGTCGAGCGGCTGCGCTTTTTGGTGCCGGAGCGCGCGGGCCTGCCGGCACTCGACGGCTACGCCCACCTGCACGAGCCTACCGGCGCCCGCCGGCTCGTCGGCTACACGGAAGCCAGTCGTGGCTGCAAGCATCACTGCCGGCACTGCCCGGTCGTGCCCGTCTACCAGGGGCGCTTCCGCATCGTGCCCGTCGAGGTCGTCATGGCCGACGTCGCGCAGCAGGTCGACGCCGGCGCCACGCACATCACCTTTGGCGACCCCGACTTCCTCAATGGTCCCGGCCACGCGACGCGCCTCGTCCGCGCGTTTCGCGAACGCTTCCCCGGCGTCACCTACGATATCACGGCCAAGGTCGAGCACCTGCTGGCACGGCGGGACCTGCTCCCGCTGCTCCGAGCGACGGGCTGTGCTTTCATCACCAGTGCCTTCGAGGCGCTCGACGATCGCATTCTGAATATCCTGAACAAGGGTCATACCGTGGCCGACCTGTCGGAACTGGTCGGCCGATGCCGGCAGGCGCACCTCCCGCTGAACCCGACATTCGTCGCCTTCACGCCCTGGACCAGCCACGTGGGCTATCGTCGCTTCCTGGCCGGCATCGTCGCGCTCGGCCTGGTAGACAACGTGGCGCCGATCCAATACGCCATTCGCTTGCTCCTGCCGGCGGAATCGGGGCTTCTCGCCCACCCCGACGTGCAGGCCATCATGGGGCCTTTCGATCGCGTCGGCCTGGCCTATCCCTGGCGTCACCCGGACTCCGCCATAGACGCGCTGCAGGAGCGGCTGCTGGCGCTCGTCAAGACCGACACCGCTCGTGGGGCAGGCCGGCGCGAGACGTTCGCGCGCCTGTGGCGAGCTGCTCATGGCGACGACGCGGCGTCGGGCATCGCCCCGCCGGCTGAGGCGGCACCGATGGATCCGATTCCGTTTCTTTCCGAACCGTGGTACTGCTGAGCGGAGCCCACCGAGGAGCAGTTCGCTCCTCAAGTCTGAATGCCCGGCCCCATCCGGTTTACCTACTCGTACTTCCGCCGCAAGGCGCGCGCGATCTGGCGTTCGGCGTCCCGCTTGGCCAGATCTTGTCGCTTGTCGTATTTGCGCTTCCCCCGGGCCACGGCAAATTCGAGCTTAGCCAGGCCCTGCCGCAAATAGAGGCGTAACGGCACGAGCGCGATGCCTTTCGTCGCCACCGCCGTCATGATCCGGGCGATCTCCCGCCGGTGGAGAAGGAGCTTGCGCGGTCGCGTGGCGACGTGGTTCATGCTGCCGGCCTGGGCGTAGGGCGCGATATTGGCCTCCATCAGCCACAGCTCCCCGTCCCGCACCTGCACGAACGCGTGCTGTAGGTTGACCTGCCGGGCGCGGATCGACTTGATCTCGGTCCCGGTCAGCACGAGGCCGGCCTCAAACTGCTCCAGCAGCTCATAGTCGTGCCGGGCGCGGCGATTCTGGGCAATCACCTTAACCCCGCCGCCCTCGTCCTTCCCACGCCTGCTCATCGTCGTCCCTCTGCGGACACCGTCGCCGCCTATTGCCCGTTCAGCAAATAGTCGATGGCCCGGTTGAGCTGACCGTCATCTGGCCCGTTCAGGTCTTCCGGCGTGGGCACCTGGATGTCGGGCATGATCCCCCGGCCGTCGATCGACGTCTCATCCGGCGTGTACCAGCGGGCGATCGTCACAAATAGCTCGCCGCCGTCGCTCAGGGTGTGGGGCAGCTGCACTGAGCCCTTGCCGAACGTCGTCTCCCCGATGATGACCGCTCGCCCATGGTCCTGGATGGCACCGGCGACGATCTCGGAGGCGCTGGCGCTGCCGGCATTGACCAACACGACGAGTGGCACCGACTCGGCCAGGTCCCCAACGTCGCCGCTGAACGACTCGTTGAGGCCTGCCTTGTTGCGGCGCCAGGCGACGATCACGTCCTCGAGGAAGAGATCGGCCACCGAGATGGACTCGGACAGCAAGCCACCCGGGTTGTCGCGCAGGTCCAGGATCAACCCGTTCGGCGCCTGTGGCAGCAGGCTGGCGATCGCCTCCGCCAGTCGGGTCGTGGCCGTCTCATTGAACGACGACAGGCGAACCAGGGCAATGCCCGGGTCGAGCACCTCCGATTCAAGCATGGGTATCTCGATTTGCGCCCGGACGATGGTCACGTCAAACGTCTGCTCCAGCCCGGGCCGAAGGATCGTGAGGACCACCACGGTTCCGCGTGGCCCGCGAACTTTGGAGATGATCAGGTCGCCGTTCTGGCCGATCACGTTCTCGCCGTCGACAGCCACGATCTGGTCCCCCGCCCGGAGCCCTGCCAGATCCGCCGGTTGTCCGTCCATGGGACGGACGATCTCTAGAACGTCGCTCTCGTTCATGCGCACGAAGGCGCCGATACCCTCAAACGACCCCGTCATGTCCTCGCGCATCCTCGCGGCGGCCGCCGGGGGTATATAGCGACTGTACGCGTCCTCCAGACTGGTCGCCATCGAGCAGGCGATCGTCAGCTCTCGCAACTCGGACGCTGTCGGTAGCTCGCCTTCATACTCCCGCTGGATTTCGTCCCAGGTCTCGTAGTACGCGGACAGATCAAGCTCTTCCAGGCTAACCGCCGTCGAGGTGTTCTCGCCAGCAAGGCGCTCGTCCAGGCGCCCCTGCCAGGCGGCGTACCCTGCGTCGCCAAGGCCTTCTTCGACAG
>JBFGLK010000049.1:0-10748 GCA_041576195.1 Promineifilaceae bacterium (SeqCode) | reverse complement strand
GGGATCCCGCTGGCGCTGCCGGGGGTGCTCGAGCGGCTGAGCCACCTGGCGCCCGAGGCGCGGCCGGCGCTCCAGGCGTTGGGCGCGCAGGCGGCGACGTCGCCGCCTGCCGGCAGGCTGCAGCTGCAGGCGTGGATCCCCGCCGACGAACCGGGCCTCCCCCGCCATCTGGCCCTGCGCCTGCGCCCGGTCTCCGACCCCTACGGCGAGCGTATCGGCACGCTGTGCTCGCTCGAAGACCTGACGGCCGAGCGCCGGGCCCAGGCGCGCATCACCCAGGCCAACCGGGAGCTCCAGGCCGCCAGCGAGGTGCTCAATCGCCTGAACGCCGCGGCTAACCCCCAGGAGTCGTTACCCTTCGTCTTCGGCCAGCTGCGCGAGATCTCCAACTGCCAGCTGGTGGCCCTGGCCACGCTCAGCGATGATCTGGCCCGGCTCCACTTCGTGGTCGGCTTGCCCCCGATTCCCGCCGACGCCGCGGCCTGGTCTCTGGATGAGACGGCAGCGGCCGAGTCACTCCTGGCAGGGCGCCTCCACTGGACGGGCGACCTGAGGCTGGCGGAGCGCTTCCCCCTTGAGGCCCACTGGCTGGCGTCCGGCCTGCGCACCTGCCTGACGCTCCCGCTCCAGACGCAACAGGCGCTGGTGGGCGCGCTCATGCTGGGCTGGGCGGAGCTGGCCGACGATCGGGCCGACCCGGAGAGCGGCTATCGCGAGAGCCAGTTGCCCCTGCTGCGCCAGATCGCCGACGCCATCTCTCTGGCGATCGAGCGGGGGCGGCTCCTGGAGACGCTGGAAGAGCAAGTGGCCGCCCGGACGCGGGAGCTCAGCGCCGCCTACGAGCGTTTGCAGGCGCTCGATCGGCTGAAGTCGAAGTTCATGGCCGACGTCTCGCACGAGCTGCGCGTGCCCGTCACCAACCTGGGCCTCTACCTGAACCTGCTCAAACACGCCGGCCCGGCAAAGGGAGCGTCTTACCTGCCGGCGCTCGACCAGCACCTGGCGCGCTTGCGCGGCCTGCTGGACAGTATTTTGACGCTGACGCGCCTGGAGCTCGACGGCGAGACGGCGGCGTTCGCCCCCGTCGACCTGAATGCCCTGGTGTCCGGCATCGTGGAGGCCGAGCGCCCGCGCGCGGAGGCCGCCGGGTTGGAGCTCTCGTTCAATGCCGACGAGGATCTGCCGGCTGTGTGCGGCCACGCGGATCACCTGGAGCTGGCCATCGAGCATCTGCTGGCCAACGCGATCCAGTACACGGATGAGGGGTTTGTCCGGGTCAGCACCTACCGGAGTGATGCCAACGCGCCCATCTGCCTGCAGATCAGCGACTCGGGCATGGGGATGACCGGAGAAGACCTCACCCACCTGTTCGAGCGCTTCTACCGTGGCCAGCGCACGGGGCAGATGACCGTCCCTGGCTTTGGCCTGGGCCTGGCGCTGGTGAAGCGGATCGTCGACCGCCATCACGGCGAGATCGACGTCGAGAGCGCGCTCGACGGGGGCTCCACCTTCCGCGTGTGCCTGCCCGCGGCGGAGTAAGCGCCGCGCCCGGCAAGAACCCGACATCTGCCTATGGCGCCGCCTGGCCTGGCGGCGTACGCTTCTTCTCAGAAACCCCGCGGGTTTGTCAGACCGGCGGGGTTTAAGGATCGATCTGGTCGGATGGAGGATCCGCCGAGACGGCTGCCCGGACTCCGGAGGGCGCTATGGTTCGTTTCTCCCGTTTAGTCCTGGCGCGTGGCTGCCGGCACCTAACCGGCCATGCGCGCCATCCGTTGCGTCCGTCATGATGCCCCCCTCGTCGGCGCTCGCGCTCAGGCCAGGTGCTCGGCCAGGCGGTCGAATGTCCCTTGCCAGCCCGCGGCGTGGCTGTCGCGACTCTCTTCATCCGGGAAGCGCTCGTGAATGAGCGTCAACTCCGTCTCCGCTTCCCCCAGCGCGCGAAACAGGATCGTCACCCGGGTCGTCTCGTCGGTGGGATCGCCCTGCCAGCGCCAGGTGAAGACCAGCTTCTCGCCCGGGACGATCTCCTCGTAGCGACCGCCGACGACGTGCCGGTCACCCTTGGGGTGGAGCATCTGGATCTCATACCGCCCGCCGACCTGCAGATCGACCGTGCAGCGGGAGGTCATCGCCGGGTTAGGGTGGAGCCAGGCGTTCATCTGGGTCGGGTCGGTCCAGGCCTGGTAAACGCGGGCCGCCGGGGCGGCGAAGACGCGCGTCAACGTCAGGGCGGTGGCCGTTTGGGTCAGCTGGGCTTCCATGATTCGCTCCTTTCTTGGGTTGGTGGGGGTGGCGAGGCCCCTGGCTCGAGGTCCTGGGCCAGGTAATCGGCCAGGGCGTCCAGGCGGGCCTCCCAGAACTGGCGGTACGTCTCGATCCAGTCGGCGGCCGCGGCGAGCGGCTGGGCCACGAGCTGGCAGCGCCGCACGCGCCCGTCTCGCTCCTGGGTGAGCAGGCCGGCCCGCTCCAGGACGCGCAGGTGCTTGGAGACGGCCGGCAGTGACATGGCGAAGGGCGCCGCCAGCGCCGTCACCGGCAGCTCCCCCTCCGCGGCCAGCCGGCCCAGAATGGCCCGGCGGGTCGGGTCGGCCAGGGCAGCGAAGACGCGGTTCAGCTCGTCGACAGAATACTTAACCATATGGTTAAATGTTAACCGACGAGCCATGCCCTGTCAAGCCGGTGACGAAGGTGGGTCGCGCGGCAGGGTCGCAAAACGGTGCCATTATCGAGTCAGCGGCCCTGCCGGCAGTCAGCAACTTGCTCTGTGCTGCCCCCGTGGTTGTGGAGTGAGTCGCCAGAAATGCCCCAGCATTGCTGGGCCGGCGGCCTGATTATAAACAGGCGCGCCATAGCGCTAACAGCGATGTCGATGCGCACCCCGACGACCCCCACGACTTGATCCGGGTCCCATCCCAATGTACACTGACGAGGAGGGGATTGTGACACCGGTTTCTTCCTGGTGTCTGTAGTTTGTAGTCTGGGGGCCATCGCACTTTCCCCGCACCAACCTCCCGGATGGAACAAGGAGGATCAAATCATGCGCAGGCGTAGGATTGTCGTCATTGTGCTGCTTCTGGCACTGGCGACCATGATGGCTTTGTCGGCGGCGTACGCAGATGACGCAACCGGCGTGGTGGACGCCACGCTGGGCTACACGCCGGAATTGTACCAACCGACGGCCGAAGACCTGGCCTATGCCGGCGTCACCGCCGGCGACGTGGCCGAGATTGACGTGCGTGCCGTGGGCACCGGGATCCAATATACGGGCGTGGTGCTCAACGGCGACGGCGTCAACCCCGATGCCCCCCATCCGTTCTTGAAAGTGCAGCAACAGAGCGCGACTGGCTCCTTCGAGTGGGCCGCCTGCTATCTCGGTAACAACAGCAGCGCCGGCTTGTTCGGGCTTGGCTTCTTCGCCCTGTCGCAGCCTTTTAACACCGCCCACATGCGGGCGACGCGCGTCGGCAGCACCGTCACCATCGACTTCACCAATGTGAACGGCGGCGCGCTGCCCAACCAGAGCTACGAATGCCAGGGCGCCCCGGCTCCGCCCGGTGGCAGGATCGGCATCAACGGTCTTGACAACGTCGCCAAGGCCGATAACTTCGCGGGTGGCGGCCCTGTGCTGGACACGTTCAGCTATGTGGGCCCGCTTGGCGGCACTGGCAACTGGGTCGATGTGGCGCCCGGCATGAACGCGGACGGCGCCGAGGCCCGTGGCGGGTTCCTCGCCTTGTCCTTCTTCATCGGCCAGCCCGGCTGCCCGCCGCGCTTCATCGACACGCTGTTGGCCCCGAACCTGGTGCTTGACTTCTCGACCGGCGCCAACGCGGGCTCGCTGCTCATCCTGGTCATCACGCCCAGCGGGACGGCGACCGTCGGGCCCTTCAGCCTGCCGGCAAACTACTGCACGCCGATCCAGACCGGCTTTGTGCCGACCAACCCGCCCGTCGTGGTGATCGGTGGCATCATCTACGGTGGTGGCGGCCCGACCGTCCTGGACTTCGAGCCCGTGCCGTAGTCGTCGCTGACTGAAGTCAGCGGATGATACCAGAGCCTCCTGCGGGTCACCTGGCCCTCAGGGGGCTCTTTTTATGCCGCGCGCCACAGGCGCGCCAACCCGGAGTCGCTCCCCCCAGGAGAGCCCCTGTGTTCGGATAAGTGGCGTTCTGGGCTATCTTTTGGTTCGGCGGCGGGGCGCTGTCACTGCCTGTCGCGTCGCCGAAGCGGCCAGCCATTTCAGGAGCATCAGCCCCATCAGGGCGACAGCCGCCACGCCGGCCGCCAGGCGGCCATGATCGAGCGGCCGGATCGCGGTCCCGCTCAGGGTAATGGCCGTGGGCCCGCTATCATATTCAAAGGCGCCAACCTCACAGGAGGTTCCCGTGTCCCCGCCGTCAGCCCGCGTCACGCCGCGCTGATCGACCGTATAGGTCGTGCCACAGCCGTTGGTGCCAGTGGCGATTCGGTCGATAGCCAGACTGCCGACCGCCAGGCCGTGTGTGTTCGTGGGCCCGCCATTGTCCGCCAGGGGCTCCAGGGCGGGATCGCTGCCGAGAATGCTGTTGTCCGGGGTGTTGGCGATGGTGCAGCCCGTGGTGTTCTCGACCAGGTTGTAATCCTGAGAGGCGATCGATCCCGCGCAGTCCGGGTTGCTGCCGGTCGCGCCCACGCTGTTGTCGGCGATGATCGTGTTCTTGATGTTCACCGTGCCGCCGGAGCGGGCCACGCCCCCGCCCTGGCCGCCGCCCGCCCCATCGGACTCGGCCACGTTGCTGGCGAGGGTCACGCCCGTCAACGTCGTCGTGCCCGCGCCGTTTTGGAGACCACCGCCCCGGTTGGTGGCGTTATTGCCGCTGACGGTGCTGTGGTTGACGTTCAGGGTGCCGCCGGTGTTGAAGAGGCCGCCGCCGTTCGTGGCCGTGTTGCCGCTGATTTGCGACCGATTGACGGTGACGGTGGTGCCGACGCCGGCGCCCAGGCCGCCGCCGTTCTGGCCCGCATTACCGGTGATGATGACGTCGTTCAGGGTCGCCTGGGCCGGGAAGTTCACCCAGACTCCCGCCCCATAGTCGTTGAGATTCCCGCCCTGCACGGTGACCCCGCTGAGGATGGCCGACACACCGAACGAGACGATGTCGAACACGCGCGCATTGGCCGTCGTCTGGTTGATGACAGTGGTGCGCGCCCCGGCGCCCTGAATCGCGACGGCTCCACCCCCGTTAATGACGAGGGCGCCCAGAGACAGGGTGTAGGTGCCGGCAGGTAGATCGATGGTGTCCGCTGTGCCCAGAGAGACCGCCTCCTCGATCGCGGCCCGCAGCGAGCAGTTGCCACTGCTATCGGCGCAGACGCCGTTGGCGACGGCATCGTGCGTGTCGCTGCTCGTGTTGACATTGAACGTGGCCGCGTGGGCCACGCCCACGGTGGGCGGCGCGCCCAGCAGCAACGCCGGCACGGCCAGGGCGATCCACCACGGCAGCCGTCTTCGATTTCGATAAGTCCGGGTGGCAAAGCGTATGATCGGAAAGGCCTTCATGGGATTGCTCCTTGCCCCCCAGATCGTCGCTTGATAGGAGGGCTGCCAAGCGTGCCCCCAAATGAGACAGGTCCATTTTTATGGTAACCTTCAGTGTAAAGGACAACGGGCTACCTCTGGATAGGCTATTGGTACCTTGACGATCCACCAGGGGTACTATGTTCCGGGTCGGTAATCGCCTGGGGACGTAGTGACCGACGGCGCGGAGAGCCGGGACAAACGCCTATGGCGCCGGCGGGCCCGAATGGGTGCGCTGAGACCCGCGCAGCAGGTCTGCCAGACCTACGCCCTAGCTTTCGCGCAGATGGCAGCGGACTTCATTCTGAAAGGCACCACGTTGGCTGGCGCGGCGCAGCTTCACGGCAGTCTGCAGACGGCTGTCGAGGGTACAGAACTGCAGCCTGCTATGGTGGTCAAAGCCCAGGCGTCCGGGGAGGCCGAGGACGTCACGCAAGAGACGCCTCAGGCCGAAATGCGTCCAGGCGGTGACGGTTCGGCCGAGGCGTCGGCGAACCACGATGAGGACGTTTTTGGCCAGTTGGGCCAACAAGAGCAGCAAGGTATGGGCAGCGAAGCTGCGCGTGGCGCGCTAGTGCAGGGGAAGCCCTTCCTTGCTCTGACGCAGGCTGGCTTCTCCCCCCTGCCGCGCTGGTCATAGGCATGCACCAGGGCCCAGGGACGGTCGCCGTGGCACAGGTCGTCCAGCAGGGCCCGCTCTCAGCGGCGAAGCCGTTTGCCGACTGGGAGCGTTATGAGCAGGAGCAGCCCTGCCAGCACCAGGATCGTGACGGGTGGGCCGGAGGCGCTGCCGCCGAGCGAAATGGCGCTCATGTGGACGGCTGTCGGCCCAGTCGTGGCCGTGAATAGGAAGTTGTCGATACGCCAATCGCCTCCACCGCCGCCCGCACTGCAGCCGTATAGGCGAAAGCGCACATTGGCCTGGCCCCGCATTGCCAGATCATCGGCCGAACCAGGAACCACCTCGTGCGTGTGCATGGGATTGGCGCCAAAGCTTGTCGTGGTCGTTCCGGTACCGCCGGTTAATGGCGTAAAGCTCCCGCCGTTGACCGAAAAGTGGATCTCGTAGCTCGCCGGGCCGGTGGCCGAGCGCCTTTCGTCGAAGCGGATGATGATGCCGCCGACATTGGTCATGTCGAGGGCAAACTCCAGATAATCATCTGCGCCACAGCCAGAGGTAGACCATGAGGAGTACTCGAGAGCCCAGTTTGGGGAAGGGGGATTGCCCGTCGCATAGACCGGGCCACTCAGTCCCGGGCCCGCAGCCAATGTCGCGGTCGGCACCAGCGGATCGAGCATGTCCACTACGAGATCCTGGTCTTCGAAATCCCAGTTGGCGACGTCCACCGCAACCGCGTGCGCGGGTGACGCTAACATGCCCATAAGGATCACCAGGCCGAGTATGACGTTGGCGCGATGGAAAAGGCGGAGGAATCGGATTCTCATGGCGCAGCTTGCCTCCTGTTTGCCATATGCCTGCCTGCGTTCTCAGTCGACTTCCACAGTACATAGTACCATGCTAGCAAGCAAGAGAATTGACTTGCGCCGGTGACCGTCCGGGGCCATACTTTGGCCGTCATTTCGCGTGGTACCAAGCGCCATAGGTGCCACACGCCAACAGCCGCTCTCCCCCCCCACGGCCGCAGGGGGCGGACACGCGTTGCCACCAGCGAGTCGCGGGTCAGGGCGGGGCACATCCGGGAACGGCCCATGTCCATCAATCGCCACCGAACCGCGGGCTTTCTGATCCTGAGCCTTCTGGCTCTCGCGACTGCCTGCGCTTCCCTGCCCGCCTCGTCTCCCAGCCCGGTCACTCTCGGCCTCATCACCAACAACCAGAACGGACTCCACAATATCCAGGGATTCGTGGACGGCATGAGCGAGCTCGGCTATGTCGAAGGGCAGAACGTCACCTACCTCTTCGACGGCAACCCGACCGATGGTGACGCGCTGACCGGCGCTCTCCAGGGCATGGTTGATGCCGGGGTCGACCTGATCTTCACCGCGGGCACACCAACCGGCGTGGCCGCGCACGAGATCACCGACGGCACGGGCATCCCCGTGGTCTTCGGCGTCATCGCCGATCCCATCGAGGCCGGCGTGATGACGGACCTGACCCGGCCCGGAGGCAACATGACGGGCGTCATGCTGAGCGAGAACCAGGGGCGCCGCCTGGAGTTGTTCAAGGAGCTGGTGCCGGGCATCCGGCGCGTCTTTGTTCCCTACGATCCGACGGATGCCGCGTCGACCAGCGCGGTGGCCCAACTCAAGGAGCTTGCCCCGGCCCTTGAGCTGGCGACCGTGGAAGGATTTGCGAGCAGCAGCGATGAGGTAACCGCCCTGCTGGAGAACATCCCGTCTGACGTAGACGCCATCTTTTTGGTCCCGGGCACGACGGTCAACGCGCGCCTGGCGGACCTGGTGCGGATCGCCGGCGAGCGCCGGCTGCCGCTTTCTGGTCCCAGCACGGCCCAGGTCGAGGAAGGCGCATTGATGACCTACGGCTTCGTGCATGAAGAGGCCGGGGCGCAGGCGGCGCGCATCGCCGATCAGGTCCTCAAGGGCACCGATCCCGGCGGAATCCCGGTGGAGATCGCGGACTTTTTCCTGGCCATCAACCTGCGCGCGGCCGAGTCCATCGGCCTTGAGGTGCCCTATGAGATGCTGCAACGCGCCGACATCATCTTCCGCGAGGACGAATAGGCCCGATGTGGAGTAGCCTGCGCCTGCGGTTGTTGGCGATCCTCGTCCTCCTCGCCCTCATCCCGCCCCTCCTGATCACGGCCATCGTCGGCCAGCGCAGCTTCGCCGACCTGGAGCGCCAGGCGCTGTTGTTGCAACGCCAGGTTTCCGCCAGGGTGGGGGGCAATGTCACTTCTTATGTTCTGGAACACGAAAACGAGCTGACCTTGCTGGACAGCGTGAACAGCCTGGGCGTGCTCGGCGAAGAGGCGCAACGGTCTCTCCTGAAAAACTTGCTCCATACCCAGCGGGTCTTCCACGAGCTTGTCCTTCTGGACCGAGAGGGCCTGGAGACGATTCGCCTGTCGCGCACCCAGGTCGTCGCTGCCAACGCGCCTGCCAGCCGCGCTGGCGAACCGGAGTTCCTGGTGCCGGCAACAGAGCGCGAGACCTTTTTCGGTCCCGTCCGCTTCGACCAGGAACTCCGCGAGCCCCTGATGACGATCGCCGTGCCCCTTGTCGATCGGCGGCAAGGCGATGTGGTCGCGGTGCTGGTCGCGAGCCTGCGCTTCAAGCCGGTCTGGGACCTGTTGGCCGGTCTCGATCTCTCTGGTGACGCGGATGCCTACGTGGTGAACCAGGCGGGTCAGGTCGTCGCCCATCGCAGCCCGGACATCGTCCTCCGCGGCGTCACCGTCAGCCTGGCGGCCGCCGAAGGCCGAGGAAGCGGGCTGAACAAGAGCGACGTCTATTTTTCCAGCCAGGTGCTACACTTTGGGGACCAGGATCTCCTCGTCGTCGCCGAAGAGCCGGCGGCCAGCGCCTTGGAGCTGGCAGTGTCAAACACGCGCGTCACGCTGGTCGTCGCCGCCGCATCGATTGTGGCGGCCGTCGTGCTGGCCGTCCTGGCGGCCGGTCGCATTGTCCGACCGGTCGAGGCGCTCGCGGTTGCGGCCCAGGCCATACAGGGCGGCGACTTCTCCACCCGGGTGGACGCGTCGGGCAAGGACGAGATCGGCGATCTGGCGCGGGCCTTCCAGGCGATGAAGACGGAGCTGCAGCGCCTGGTGACGGACCTGCGCCAGGAGGTGGCCGAGCGCGTCCGGGCCGAGGCCGCCCTGCAGGTGGCCAACACGCGCCTGCTGGAGCTGGACCGGATGAAGGCCAAGTTCATCGCCGACATCTCCCACGAGCTGCGCACGCCGATCGCCAACCTCAGCCTCTACCTGGACCTGCTCGCGCGTGGCAAGTCGGAAAGTCGCGCCCGATACGAGACGGCGCTCCAGGAGGAAGGGAGCCGCCTGGTCAGCCTGTCCAAAGGCATCCTGGAGTTTTCCGACCTGCAGCAACAGATGGACGAAACCCGCTTCGTTGCGCTCGACCTGAATGGAGTGGCGGATGAGGTCCTGGCCCTCAACGAGCCGAATGCTCGGGCACGGGGTCTGGAGCTGTCCTTTCCGTCCAGGGCGGAGTCCCCGTTGGCGTGGGGAGACCCCGAGCAACTCAAGCAGGTTGTGGACCAGCTCTTGCAGAACGCAATTCAGTACACGCCCGCTGGCTCGGTGCGGCTCAGCACGCGCTGGACCGTGGGCCGCACGTTCATCCAACTGGTCGTCGAGGACACGGGCATGGGGTTGGACGAAGATGAGCAGGCCCACTGCTTCGAGCGATTTTATCGCGGCAAGCGGGTGGCCCAACAGAATATCATACCGGGCGCCGGACTGGGGCTGGCCAAGATCAAGGACATCGTAGCCTTTCATGGCGGCTGGATCGAGGTGGAAAGCGAACTCGATCAGGGCAGTGTGTTCACCGTCTACCTGCCGGCAGCCCGGGAAGACGCCCCCGGGCCTCAAGAACCCCGCCTCAACGTGTCCCTGAACTAGCGCCGGCGGCGGCCCCTTGCACCGGCGGCGCATCGCCCGTACGATGAGGGGCATGACGTCGACCGCCGCCGATCGCGCCGCCCGGCCTTTCCTGAAGTGGGCCGGGGGGAAGGGCCGGCTCCTGGCCCAGCTCGAGCCGTTCTTCCCGCGGCGCTTCCGGCGCTATGTGGAGCCGTTCGTCGGCGGCGGGGCCGTCTTTTTCCACCTGTGGAACGCGGGCCGCCTGCCGGCAGCCGTCATCCTGTCGGACCACAACGAAGAGCTGATCAACGCCTACCGGGTCGTGCGCGACCAGGTCGAGGCGCTCGTCGACCGGCTGGCCGAGCACCGGCGCCGCCACAGCCGCGCCCACTACTACGCCATCCGCGCCCTGGACCGCCGGCCCGACCCGGGCCTCGATGCCGTCGCCCGGGCGGCGCGCACCATCTACCTTAACCGCACCTGCTACAACGGCCTCTACCGCGTCAACCGCCGGGGCCAGTTCAACGTGCCTATGGGGCGCTACGCCAACCCGGCCATCCTGAACGCGCCGGTCCTGCGCGCCGCCAGCCGGGCGTTGCAGGCTGTCGCCCTGGACACCCTGACGCTCGAGGACCTGGTAGCGCCGGCCCGGCCCGGCGACT
>JBFGLK010000048.1:0-10752 GCA_041576195.1 Promineifilaceae bacterium (SeqCode) | reverse complement strand
TCGTCGACGACCCCGAATATCGCATTGCCAGCCACTTCTCCCTGGGGGAGTGTCACCGGGCGCGCGGCCGCATCGACAAGGCAGTGGCGCACTTCATCTCTGTCCTCAAGATCGTCGACCTGGGCACGGTGCGCCACGACCAGGCGGATCGGCTGATCGAGCTCTATCAGAACCTCTCGGAAACCCTGGTGACCAAGGGCGAGCCGGAGCAGGCCACCGCCTTCGCCAACAGCCTGGTCGACTTCCTCAGCCACAAGGGCTGGGAGGACAAGGTCAAGAAGGCGCGCACGCAGCTGGACGCCCTGTCCGAGGGGCGCACCATGATCCTGGGCGACATCCTGACCGCCGGCTCCGAGCAAGTCCTGGAGTCGCTCTACCTGAGCCAGGAGTACGCCCGGCGCGAGCTCTATGCCACCGCGATGGAGGAGAGCCTGCGGGCGGTCCAACTTTCGGCCTCCTACCTGCCGGCACACTGGCAACTTGGCGAGATGCTCTTGCGTCAGGATCGGCTGGAGACCGCCTCGCATAAGTTCCTCACGATCGGCGACACCTACCGCTCCCGCGGCGACCTGACGGGGGCGCTCAACGCCTATGAACGGGTGGTGGAAATCAATCCACTGGACGTCTCGATCCGGGCCCGGCTCGTGGACCTGCTCAAGCGCCACGGCCAGATCGATCGGGCCCTCGAGCATTACCTGGCCATGGGCAACGCCTACAACCAGTTGGCCCAGGCCGACAAGGCGCGCGAGATTTACCAGGAGGCGCTCAAGCTGGCGCCCCGTGGCTCCGCCGAGCGCAACTGGCGGGCCCGCTTCCTGCGTGCCCAGGCCGAGATCGACATGGAGCGACTGGACTGGCGACGGGCCCTGATTTCATACCGGGAGCTGCGCGAGGCGGAGCCGGCCGACGAGCGGATCGCCATCACCCTGATCGACCTGCACTACAAGCTGGGTCAGGACGAGCAGGGGCTGAAAGAGCTCGACCGCTACCTGATTCAACTCGTCCGGGGCAATCGCGGCGCCAAGCTGGTCGGCATCCTCGAGGACATGGTGCAACAACGTCCGACGGATCCCGGCCTGATAGATCGGCTTTCGCGGCTGTACTGGCAACAGGGGCGCTACCACGAGGCGATCGAGCTGCTGGACAAGCTGGGCGAGGCCCAGCTCATGGCCGGAGACCGCAAGGGCGCCATGGCCACGATTCAGAAGATCGTCAAGCTGAACCCCCCGAACGTGACCATGTACCGTCAACTGCTGGAGCAGTTGACCTCACAGCAGTAGAATACGAGCGCCGTTGGTGCTACCATCACCCGGGGTGGCACCATCACGACGAAGGGCACCGGCGTGGCTATAGGCCATGGGCCGGCTGCGCGCCAACGGGAGCGAGGGTCCGCCTGGCACGCGGGCCTGCTCGCCGGATGATGTCGTCATGGCGCCTCGGGATCGGCAACTGTCCGCCCGACGAGAAGCGCAGTGCAGGAACTCAACTATTACATCAGCCAGTTTGACTGGCTGGACATCCTGGACATCGGCCTGGTCACGGGCATCCTCTTCGGCCTGCTGCTGCTGATCCGGGGCACGCGCGCCGTGCAGATCCTGCGCGGCGTGCTCGTAGTCGGCCTGCTCTTCGGCCTGGCGCTGACGCTTGTCGACCTGCCGGCAATGCGCTGGCTTATCAGCAATACGCTGCCGGCCCTGCTCTTCGCCATCCCCGTCATCTTCCATCCCGAGCTGCGCCGCGCCCTGGAGCAGCTGGGCCGCACCGGTCAGTACCTGCGCTTCTTGCGCCGGCAGCAAGACAGCCCCCTGATCGCGGCCGTGGCCGGGGCTGCGCAGCGGCTTTCGCAACGCCGGCACGGGGCTCTGATCGTTTTCGAGCGGGACACGGGCCTCCAGGAGTACATCGACACCGGCATTTACCTCGACGCCGAGCCATCCCAGGAGCTGTTGCTGACCATCTTCAACAAGACGACCGAGCTTCACGACGGGGCCGTCATCGTGCGCGGCGACAAGCTGGCGGCGGCGGCCTGCGTCATGCCGCTGTCGACCAGCAGCCTCTCCGATCAACAGATGGGCCTGCGCCACCGGGCCGCGCTGGGCATCAGCGAGGTCAGCGACGCCGTGGTCGTCATCGTGTCGGAGGAGACCGGGCGAATCTCCATCGCCCAGAACGGGCGCATCATCGGCCGCCAGGATCCGTCGCGACTGGCGCTGACGCTGCACGCCTTCCTGCAGACGCGAAGTGGCAGCGCCGAGCTCAAGACGGCGCCTACAGATTAATCATGTCCCTTCTGCGCCGCTACCTCTCCGATACCGCCACCCTCCTCCTGGCCCTGGTGGGCGCGATCATCATCTGGGCTGTGGCCGTGCGCCAGGCCGACCCGATCAACACTCAGCTCTGGCAGGTGCCCGTCCAGATCATCGGCCAGCCGGCCGACGCGCGCCTGATCAACCAGGGCAGCCCCAGCGTCCAGGTGTTCGTGCAGGGGCCCAATTCCGCCCTGGCCGAGCTAAGCGCGGAGGACTTCCTGGCTTACATCGACCTATCCCAGGCTGGCTATGGCCGCGTTCAGGTGCCCATCGAGGTGGAGCTCGAGCGGGAGCGGTTGGACGTCACCAACTGGAGCCCCGAGACCGCCCAGATCGAGCTGGAGCAGATCGTCAGCCGCGACGTGCCGGTGAACGTCGACATCCGCGGCAGCGTGGCCAGCGGCCACCGCTACGACCAGCCGGTCGTGGAGCCGGACATCATCACGGTCACCGGGCCGGCCTCGCGCATTGGCAACCTGAACGAGGCCCGGGTGACCGTCTTCCTCGACAACGCGCGGCAGACGCTGGTCGTGGCACCGCGCCCGTTCTTCTATGACGCTCAGGGCGGCGTGGTCGGCAACACCGGCCTGACCCTGAGCGCGGACGTGGTTCAGGTGACCGTGCCGGTGGAGGAGCTGGAGGGCTTCGCTCAGAAGCCGATCACCGTCCAGTGGACGGGCACGCCCGCGCCCGGCTATCGCCTGCTCAACGTGTCGGTCGAGCCGGACAGTATCCTCGTCGCCGGGCGGCCGACCGAGCTCAACCTGCTCAGCCGATTGCAGACCGACACGATAGACATCTCCGGGCTCAAGGAGTCGTTCACCCAGCAGGTGGCGCTGGCCCTGCCGGCAGGCATCGTCCTCGACCAGCCGCAGGCGATCTTCGTCACCGTGGAGATCGAGCCGATCCTGACCAGCGACGTCGTGGCTGCCACGCCCGAGCTGCGGGCCCTGGGGGAGGGGTTGACCGCCACGCTCGACGTCGAGCAGGTGCGGGTCTTCCTCTTCGGCCCGCTGGAGGCGGTCGACTCGCTGGAGGATAGCGACGTCCGCGTCACCCTCGATCTGCTGGGCCTGGACGTCGGCACCCACCCGGTCGAGCCGATCGTGACGGTGTCGGTGAGCGACCTCGAGGTGCGCTCGATCCAACCGGAGGTCGTCACCGTCTTCATCACGCGCGTGCTCACCCTGACCAACGGCCTGACGAACACGCTGGCCCCGACGGGCACCTCCGTCTTGCCGGCACCATCCACGACGACCGTGGCCGGGGGCGCCGGATCTACGGGCGGCCCGTCTGCGGCGGCGCCCTTGCCCGGGGCACTGGGCCCATCGCCGATCGCGTGGGCGCCGGCGAACGGCCTCCGCGGGGCGCCGGCCCGCCGGGCGTGGCTGCCGGCCGTCGCGCCGCGCCCGGTCCCGTCGGGGCGGCGGCCACCCGGCGTCTAGCGAGTCGACAACCAGCATGGCATCGAAAGCGCTCGTGGCCCTCGTGGGCCGGCCCAATGTGGGGAAGTCCACCCTGTTCAACCGCATCGTCGGGCGGCGATTGGCCGTCGTCTCGGAGACGCCCGGCACGACGCGCGACCGGCTCTACGCCGAGGCCGAGTGGACGGGGACGAGCTTCCTGCTCGTGGATACCGGGGGCATCGAGGTGCTCGAAGGGTGGCACACGGCGCCGCTTTCCGAGGACTCCGAGCAGTTTCTCCCGCTGATCCGGCAGCAGGCCGAAGTGGCCATTCGGGACGCCGACGTCGTCGTCATGCTCGTCGACGGCCGCGAAGGCGTCACCGCCGCCGACCGCGAGGTGGCCCAGATCCTGCGGCGCTCACAGAAGCCCACCCTGGTGGCGGCGAACAAGCTGGAGTCGGTCAAGCTCTGGGACGGCGCCTACGAGTTCTACGAGCTGGGTCTTGGCGAGGTCTTCCCGGTGTCCGCGTTGCACGGCACCGGCGTGGGCGACCTGCTCGACGCGGTCGTCGAGGCGTTGCCGGTGCACGCCGAGGAGAGCGAGGAAGACGAGCGCGTGCGCGTCGCCCTGCTGGGGCGCCCCAATGTGGGCAAGTCGACGCTGCTCAACCGGCTGCTGGGGCAGGAGCGGGCCATCGTCAGCCCAATTGCCGGCACGACCCGGGACGCCATCGACACCGAACTGACATGGGAGGGCCATCAGCTGACCCTGATCGACACGGCCGGCATCCGCCGCCGGGGCAAGATCGGCGGGGGGGTGGAGAAGTACAGCGTGTTGCGGGCTCTCAAGGCCTTGCGCCGGGCCGACGTGGCCCTGCTGTTGCTGGACGCCGTGGAGGGGCTGACGGCGCAGGACACGCACATTGCCGGCATGATCGCCGAGGAGAACACGGGCGTCATCGTCCTCGTGAACAAGTGGGACGCCATCGACAAGGACAGCTACACCATCAACCAGTACACGGACGCCCTCCGCCACGGGCTAAACTTCCTGCCCTACGTGCCGGTCCTGTTCATTTCCGCCACCACGGGGCAGCGCATCCGGCGCATCCTGCCCGAGGTGCTCCGCGTCAACGAGGCCCGCTATCGCCGCGTGCCGACGGGCCAGCTCAATCGCCTGGTCCGCGACGCCGTCGCCCGTCACGCGCCGCCGCACAAAGGGGGCGTGCGCGTCAAGTTCTATTACGCCACCCAGGCCAGCGTGGCGCCCCCCACCTTCGTCTTTTTCGTCAACAAGCCGGAATGGGTGCATTTCTCCTATCAGCGCTATCTAGAGAACCAGATCCGGACCCTCGACCCCTTCCCCGGCACGCCCATCAAGCTCATTTTTCGCGCCCGTAGCGAGGAGCGTTACGGCGCCTGAGGCGGTTTGTGGGCGCCCTGGAAATAGGTATAATGCTGGGCGGAAACGCACATTTCCCAAGTTTTCCCTTCAAGGAGGAGACAATGATGCTAAAGCGGTTCAATGTGCTGGTGGCCCTGATGCTGATTCTGGGCCTGGTCCTGGCCGCCTGTAGCGGCGGCAGTGAGGCCAAGAAGGTTTGCGTCGTCCTGGACACCGGCGGCGAGAACGACAAGAGTTTCAACGAGTTCACGTTGAAGGGCGCCCGCGAGGCGGCGCAGGCGGAGGGCCTGGAGTTCGCCCACATCGTGTCGGAGGCCGCCACCGACTATGAGAAGAACATCCAGAACTTCATGGACGAAGGGTGCGGCCTGATCGTCACCGTGGGCTTCCTCATGGGCGACTCGACCGCGGTGGCGGCGGCGGCCAACCCGGACGTCAAGTTCGCCATCGTGGACGTGGCCTACGAGGAAGCGCAGTACGCGAATGAGCTGAGCAACGTGACCAGCCTCATGTTCGCCGAGGATGAGGTCGGTTACCTGGCCGGCGTGCTGGCCGGCTGCATGAGCGAGTCAGGCGTCATCGGCTCCGTCTCCGGCATGGAGATCCCGCCGGTGGTGCGCTTCGTCACCGGTTACCAGACCGGCGCCAAGTCGCAGAACCCGAGCATCCAGACACAAAATGTCTACATCCCGGACTTCAACGACCCGACCACGGGCAAGCAGGCCGGGCAGTCGATGCTGGGCGACGGCGCTGACGTCATCTTCGGCGTCGGCGGCAACACGGGCAACGGCGGCCTCCTGGCGGCCCACGAGGCCGGCAAGATGGCCATCGGCGTGGACGTGGACCAGTACAACACGTACCCTGAGGTCCAGGCCTCCCTGATCACCAGCGCGGCCAAGAACATGGACGTGGCCACGGCGGAGGCCGTGCGCGCCTATGCCAACGACAGCCTGGAGCCCGGCGTACAGCTGGCTACTGTGGCCAACGGCGGCGTGGGCCTGGCCCCGTACCATGACTGGGACGGCAAGATCTCGCAGGCGTGCAAGGACGCGGTGTCCGCGGCGCAGGCCGGGTTGGCCGACGGCTCGATCAGCACGGGCTACACCCCATAGTGCCATCAGCCATATAGTCTGACAGAAAGGGCACTCGTCGTGAGTGCCCTTTTTCTTTCCCTGACGGTAGCCCGCTTACCGGCCGCCCACAGGACCACCCATGCGACAGAAGGACATCTTCCTCTTCTGGCTCCCGCTCTTCGCCAGCTGGCTGCTGATGACCGCGGAAGGTCCGGTCATCAGCGCGGCTATCAACCGCCTGCCAGACGAGGTGATCATGCTGGCCGCCCAGGGCATCATCGTCAGCCTTTCGGTGACGATCGAGAGCCCGATCATCAACCTGCTGGCCACGGCCACCGCGCTGGTGCGCGATCGGCGCTCCTACCTTCTGGTGCGTCGCTTCACGGTGCACTGGATGATCGCCCTGACCGTGGTGACCGTCCTCGTCGCCTTCACGCCCCTCTTCGATCTGGTGGTCGTGCGCCTCCTGGGCACGCCGGCCGAGGTGGCCATCTGGGTGCGGCCTGGCCTGCGCATTATGACCTTGTGGAGCGCGGCCATCGCCTGGCGCCGCTTCCTCCAGGGGGTGCTCATCCGCTTCAAGCAGACGCGCAAGGTGGGCTGGGGCACGCTGGTGCGGCTGACGGCGTCGGGCGGCGGCGCGATCCTCCTGGCCGTGACCACGAGCTGGCCGGGCGTCGTCATCGGCACGACCGGCCTGATGCTGGGGGTCACGGCGGAGGCGATCTACGCCACCATCGCCGTGCGCCCCCTCTTGCGCGCTGAGCTGGCAGAAGACCGTCCGCCGACCTCGGCGACACCGCTCACCTACCGGGAGCTGTTCTGGTTCCACCTGCCCCTGGCGGGCACTTCGCTGTTGGTCCTGCTGGCGCAACCCCTGGTGACGTCCAGCCTGGCCCGCCTGGCCAACCCGACGCAGTCGCTGGCCGCCTGGCCCCTGATCTTCCAGCTCATGCTGATGATGCGGGCGATCGCCCTGGCCTTGCCAGAAGCCGTCATCGCCCTGACCAATGGGCCTGACGACCACCCGCCGCTACGGCGCTTCAGCCTGACGCTGGCGGCGATCTCCACGGGGATCATCGTCTTGTTTGCGGCCACGCCGTTGGCGCGCCTCTACTTCTTCCGGGTGCAGGACGCAGCGCCGCAGGTGGGCATTCTGGCCCAGGAAGGCCTGCTCTTTTTCCTGCTGCTGCCAGGGCTGACGACGCTCGTCTCCTGGGTGCGGGGCCTGTTGATCAACCACCGGCGGACGGCCGTGGTCAATGCCGGCATGGCGCTGAATCTGGTGGCGACCGTGGTCGTGCTGGGTGCCGGCATCTGGGGGGGCTGGCGCGGCATCCCCACCGCCGCCGTGGCCCTGAGCGTGGCGATCGCCGTCGAGCTCGTCTTTCTGCTCTGGCGGGCGGGGCGGGCGCTGGGGCTCCGATTGCTGTCGCCGGATATGGGGAGCGGGCGGCCCCCACACGGGGCCGTCAGCGTCTAGCCGTGGCGCGCCGCCGGCGCGGCGGCCAGACGGGCGACCACGCGGTCCGGGGTCAGGGGCAGCTGGTCGAACCAGACGCCCGTGGCGTCGTGCAGGGCGGCCAAGACCGCCGGCGCCAGCGGCAGAAACGGCATCTCCGCCATGCCCCGGGCCCCCCACGGGCCACGCGGGTCGGCCAGCTCCAGGATCACCGAGTCGACGCGGTCCGGCACGTCCATGATGCCCGGGATCAAGTAGGTGCTCAGGTACGGATTCTGGATGTGGCCGCCCTTCACCTGCAGGTCTTCCATGATGGCATAGCCGGCGGCCTGCACCACCGCCCCCTCGATCTGGCCTTCGACCAGGGTGGGGTTGATCGCCTTGCCCACGTCGTTGGCGCAGACCACGCGCTCCAGATGGATGTGGCCCGTCTCGATGTCCACGACCAGCTCGACGGCCTGGGCCACATAGCCATAGGCGAAGTTGGGCATGGAGCGGCCGGTTTCCGGATCGTACGGCGTCGTGGGCGGGGGCCGGAACTGGAAGTGGCCCACCGCCGGCCGGTCTTCGCGCCGCCAGGCGGCCTGGGCCTCCGCGGCGGCGCCGAGGATGGCGTTGCCCGCCATCCAGGTCATGCGCGAGGCGGAGACGGAGCCCGAGTTGCCGCTGCTGGCGGTGTCTGACATGTCCAGCGTCACCCGGTCGACCGGCACCCCCAGCGCCGTGGCGGTCATCTGGCGCAGGGCGGTGTGCGTGCCCTGGCCCACCTCGGCCGCCGCGTGGCGCAGGACCACCTCGTCGATCTCGGCCCCACCGCGCAGCTCGATCGTGGCCTGGCACTGTTCGGGGGCGCCAAAGGAGAAGCCCACGTTCTTGAAGGAGCAGGCGAAGCCGCGCCCGCGCCGGAGGACGCCGGGGCTGCCGGGGAGGGATTGGAAAGGGGAGTAGGGTGATTGTTGGCTCGATGGTTGGTTGGTTGGTTGGTTGGGAAGCCAGTCGGCGGCGGCGGCGCAGGCGTCGACGACTTCGGCCAGGGTGACGCCCGGGGGCATGGGGGTTTGCGTGGTGAGGAGGCTGCCGTCACGAAGGACGTTGCGCCGGCGGATCTCCACCGGGTCCAAACCCAGGGCTTCGGCCAGCTTGTTCATCTGGGTCTCGGCGGCAAGGGCGCCCTGGGGGCCGCCGAAGCCGCGGAAGGCACCGCCGGGCACGTTGTTGGTGTAGACGGCGTAGCTATCGACGTGGGCGTGCGGGATCTCGTAGGGCCCGGTGACCATGAGGTTGGCGTTGCCGAGCACCTTGGAGCTCGTATAGGCGTAGGCGCCGGCGTCCAGGATGAGCTCGGCCTCGACGGCCGTGATCTTGCCGGCACGATTGGCCCCCCAGCGCGTCCGAATGAAGGCCGGGTGCCGCTTATGGTGACCGAGGATGCTCTCCTCGCGGCTCCAGATGATGCGTACCGGCCGCTCGACGCCGCGCTCGCGCAGGCGGAAGGCTGCCAGGGCGAGCACGATCTGGAGCGACATGTCCTCCCGCCCGCCAAAGGCGCCGCCGATCGCCGGGTAGACGATGCGCACCTGATCGAGCGGCAGGCCCAGCGCGTGGGCCACCTGTTCCTGATCCTCGTGGGTCCACTGCCCGCCGATGGCCACGGTGATCCGACCGTCCTCGTCGATGAAGCCCAGGCCGGCCTCTGGCTGCAGGTAGGCGTGCTCCTGCCCGCCCAGGCGATAGTCGCCGGAGACGACGACGTCGGCCTCGGCCCAGCCGCGGGCCATATCCCCCTTGCGGATCTTGTAGTGGGTGAGCACGTTGCTGCCATGGGACGGGTGCAGCAGCACGCGGTCGGCCATCGCCTGCCGCACGTCGGCGACCACGGGCAGCGGTTCCCAGTCGGCCCGGATGCGGCTGCGGGCCAGGGCCGCGGCCTCCTCCGACTCCGCCACCACGACGGCCACCTGGTCCCCTTCCCAGCGGCTGACATCGGCGCCGGGCCGGTCGCTGCCGGGGCCGACGAGCACCGGCTGGTCCGGGATAATCAGGCCGTACTCGTTGACCGGGACGTCAGCCGCGGTGAAGATGGCGACGACGCCGGGGGTGGTCAGGGCCGCGTCCAGGTCCAGGTGACGCAGGCGGGCGTGGGGCTGGCCGCTGAAGAGCACTTTGCCGTGCAGCAGGTTGGGCGGGGTGATGTCCCCCGAGAAGCGGGCCAGGCCGGTGACCTTGCCGCGGGCGTCGACGCGAAACTCAGCCGTGCCGATCATCGTCGAGTTCCTGGTTCCAGGTGCCGAAGGTGGGCCGGCCCGTGCGGCGTCGCCCGCTCGGGTTGGCGATGAGGAAGCCGAGCACCACAAAGAACTGCATGACAAGGACCAGCACGAGCATCAGCGCCCCCTGGATGACCCAGCCGGGCACCGATGCCGGCACGCCGGCGCGGTAGAGCATGGCGGGCGTCAGATAGCCCTGGGCATAGACCCATTCGACGACGAAATAGGCGGCCACGAAGTTGAGGCCCAGCCAGACGAGCTGCAGAATGGTGCGCCAGGTGCTGCCCCGGCGCCGGGCGAGTTCCTGCCGTCGGTGTTTATCCAGTTGCATCGTTTCCTCCCGGTCAGCCGGCGTCGCGCGGCGCCTCGGCGGCCAGCCGCATCGCCTCCATGATCTTGTAGTAACCGGTGCAGCGACAGAGATTGCCGGAGAAGGCCTGCGACACCTGCTCGGGCGTCGGGTGGGGGTGTTCTTCCAGCAGTTTGGCCCCGGCCATAATAAAGCCGGGGATGCAATAGCCGCACTGGACCGCCCCGGTGCGGATGAAGGCATCCTGGACCGGGTCGAGCTCGGCGCCGGCGAGTCCTTCGACGGTGACGATGTGGGCGCCGTGGGCCCGCGGTGCCGGCACCAGGCAGGACATGACGGCGAGGCCGTCGAGGAAGACGGTGCAGGCGCCGCACTCCCCCTCGGCGCAGCCCTCCTTGGTGCCGGGGAGGCCGGCCTCGTCGCGCAGCCAGCGGAGCAGCGTCTTGTGGTGGCCGCCGCGGGCGCGGATCACGCGGCCGTTGACGGTGGCCGTGATCGGGTCGTCCGGGCCGTGGTGGGCGGC
>JBFGLK010000047.1:0-10858 GCA_041576195.1 Promineifilaceae bacterium (SeqCode) | reverse complement strand
GGGCGGCAGCGGGCCCGGGTCGGATGGAAGCGCGTTGGTCGTGGCCGTGCATGACGCGATCATCGGTCAGAACCTGAGGTTTGGCAAATGGAGGGTTTAGTGGGGCAGACTGTAAGAAGTGGAGGTCGAATTCCCCATAGCGGACGCAATACGAATCGCCTGGTCAACAGAACGACTCAAAGGGCGGACGGTGGACGCGGATGCGTTCCTGTTCGATTGCGACGATGGCTGCGGTGGCTTCGAGAACGTCCTGCCAAGCGGCGTTGCTCGCCTGAGGGCGGGCCAGTTGACTTACTTGCCGCCACGCCGTGCCACGCCGGAACAGGACGTTCGGCGAGCGCGACAACGCTTGCACTGCCTGCCATATTGGGCAATGTCCACGAGTTGGCTGCGCACCGTGGCGGGAAGTGATGGGGCGATCCAGCCGGAGCGGAATCTTCCTCCGGGCGCCAGCCGCCTATCGAGGCAGTCCATGAATTGACTGTCGACGAACGCGTGCGGGAGTTTGAGAAGCGCCTGGCGGAGCTCCAGGCGCGCTGGCCGGCCCACTCCGTGCCGGCAGCCCTGATGGAGGAGCGGGACAGCCGAGCCGCCACCACGCCCGACCACATTACCAAATGGGGATTGCCCCCTCGCCGGGCTGGCCGTAAGCTGAAACAGCAGCTTGTAGCCGGGCGATTTGCCCTGTCTTGGAGCGGAGGTTCGAACCATGGTCCAGCGTCGAGGGGTCCTCTACACGAGAGCCGCGTGGCTGGCTGTGCCGGCATGTGTGGCCTTCTTCCTGTTGCTGCTGGCCCTGGGCGCGGTGCGCCTGCCGGTCGCCGTTACCTACGCGGATCCCATCCCGCCGCCAGAGGGCTACCCGAAGCTCCTCCTGTCCGTCAAAACGGTCACGCCGACCCTTGCCGGCACGAGCGGCGAGAGCCTCTACTACGTGGTCGAACTGCGCAACACGGGCGCCTACACGGCCGTCGACACCACCTGGCGCGACCCGTTACCGCCCGGCACAACCTACGGCGGCGACGCCGCCAGCAGCGCCGGGCCGCCGCCGCAGTTCTTCAGCGGCGAGCTCAGCTGGACGGGCGACGTCGGCTTCGATGCCTCCGTCTTCATCAGCTTCAGCGTCGACCTGACACCCGGCTTCTTTGGAACGGTGCTTAACACCGCCGTCGTCAGCCAGGCGCAGCTGGCGGAAGCCGTGACGCTCACTGCCCAGACCGTGGTCACCGATGAGCCCATTCTGGTCATCAGCAAGTCGGCTGCGCCAGCGCTGCCCGGTCCCAACAAGGCCCTGACCTACACGCTGACCGTCGCCAACCTCGGCCAGCCGGCCGTTGGGCTGCCCATCACGGTGACCGACCAGGTGCCGGCAGATACGACGCTCCTGGCCGTTGGCGAGGACGGCACGCCCGGGCCCGGCGAGGCTTCCGTCAGCTGGACGCGAACCGTCAGCCTCAGCCACGGCGCGTCCTCTGTCTTCACCTTCAGCGTCACCGTGGCGGATGTCGCCAGCGGGACCGTGTTGATCAACGACGAATACGGCGCCTCCGGCGCGGGCATAGCCGTCGGCGAGCCGTTCACGATCACGGTGGTGGACCCCGACCTCAGCCTGTTTAAGTCGATCTGGCCGGATCCCCCCGGCTCAAACCGGACGGTCACCTACACGCTCACCGTACTCAATCAGGGCTCGTTGGCGACCGATCTCGTCGTCACCGACATGGTGCCTGAAGGCATCACCTACATCGACGGCGGCGATTACACCGCGGGACAGGTCACCTGGACGTGGCCGCGCCTGGATACCGGCGATCTGGCCTCCTTCACCTTCACTGCTGCTATCAGCGACGTAGCCGCCATTTCCGTCACCAACGCCCTGTACGACGTCTGCAGTGCCGAGGGTGCCTGCGCGAGTGGAGAGGCAATCACGAATGTCGTCCGCGGGCCCTCCTTTCTCGCCACCGCCGCCGTCGATCCAATCGCCAAGAAGCCGGGCGGCGGCGGCGGGCCGGTCACGCCGACGCTCGTCGTGAAGAACCTGGGACCCGGGAACGCTGTCGAGGCCATGGCGCTCCTTCGCTTCGAGCGCATCAGCGTCCAGGCGTCCGACGTGGAGATCATCCCACCGACGGGCTCGCTGGTCGACGGGCCGGACTGCGGTGACAAGTGCAATGCCTTCGTCTGGACAGGTGACATTGGCGTGGGGGACGTCATCACCTTCACGACCTACGAGGGCCAGAACTCGATCGGCGGCGCCGAGGGCACGCTCTACACGGCCACGATCGTCATCAGCGACAGCCTCGGCCTGTACACGACCGAGCCCGTGTCCGCCACGGCCTCGGGGCGCGTCACCCACCTGGCCAATCTCATCCCGACCAAGCTCGCACCGCGCGTCATCGGCGCAGGGCAACTCATGACCTACACCATCGAGATCTGGAACAGCGCGCTGGCGACCGACGAGCCGCCCGCCCCCTGGCTGACGGACACGGTCCCCCCGAGTGTCACGCTAGTAACGGTCAACGACGGCGGCGCGTCCTACGCACTGGGCGAGCAGACCGTCGTCTCCTGGACACTGCCGGCCATGAGCCCGGGCGAGCGGCTGCGCCGGTCGTACGTGGTGCGCGTCGACGCCGACCTGATCAGCGGGACTCAACTGGTCAACGAGGACTATCGGGTCGCCTGGTTCGAGATCGAGGACACGGCCATATTCTCCAACGCGGGCCTGCCTGTCACCACCACGGTACGCGAGGTCGGCCTGATCGACTCCTTTAAGGTCGTCACGCCCGCCCTGGCGCTGCCGGCAGCCGACAACGTCCTTACCTACGTGCTCCACATCGTCAACTCGGGGCCGACCGCGCTGCAAGACGTGCGGGTCGTCGACTGGCTCCCCTGGGAGCACAGCACGTACCATCGTGACGCCATGGCGAGCGCGGGAAGCGTCATCAGCGACATCGTCAGTCTGGAGTGGTCCGGCTATCTTGATCCGTTCTCGGAAGCCGTGCTCACGCTGACGGTCCGGGTCGACCCGTTCTACGAGGGGGCCATCACCAACACGGCGGTCATCAGCCATCCCGACCTGCGGGCCGCCGTCACGGTTCACGCCGTGTCTTATATCACGGACGAGCCCGTGCTGCGCATCTCGAAGACCGCGGCGCCGGACCCGGTGCTCTCCGAAAGCGCGCTGGACTACACGATCGAGGTGCTCAATCTTGGACAGCGGGCCACCATGTTGGTGGTCACGGACACGATACCTGCCGGCACCACCTATGTGCTGGCTAGCGCGACCGGCAACGGCCAGCTGCAGGGCGACTGGTTGCGCTGGGAGTTTCTGGACCTGCAGCCGGGCAAGCTGCGCCGGCTCTCGTTCCAGGTGATGGTTGGGCGCCAGGAGACCGTCGTGAACGACGCGTATGGCGTTCGCAGCGCCGAGGGAGCAATCGCCTACGGCCCGCCCGTTGTCACCCAGGTGACGATCTCGGGCGGCGACGTGTACCTGCCCTTGTTGTTGAGCCCCTAGCTGGCAGCTGCGGAGCCAGCGCTTTCCTCATCGATCTCGCCCGTCAGATAAAAGAGAACGCCGCGCAGCGACGATGCTGACACGGCATTCCGGGGCTGCTTTGGATGCCTGGGAGGCGATTAACAGGCCAGACGCGGATTACGGGCTGGAACGGTTACTGGAGCAGAGTACCTTAAGGCGGACCTGTTCCGAACCGCCCTCCTCTTTCTCGTCTCGGTATCTCAGCAGCGCCGCGTGTTCAGGTCGCCTCAAGTGCTCAAGGCATCTGGGCAGCTGACGTTACCACTTGGGCAGCTAGGAGGGTTCAGACTCCTCCATCCACGCCGGCCTGAGATCGTAGAAATCCACGCCGGGATCGATGTCAGCCCCGTTGGTCCAGCAGATGGTCCCACCCTTCATCTGGTTATTGGCGAACAGCTCTCCGTCCTCGCGTATCGGTGCAAAGATCGGACGTTGCCGGTGCGGCCGAAGATCTACCACCTTGCCCATTCCGTCAGCGAAGGCGAGGTGGGCGTGATGCGCACGCTGGCGTGTTCCACGCGTCAGTGCCGCCGTGCATTGCACCCAGAGGGGGCGTTGCACGGGCGTGTCTCCAGACGACTGGCTGAGCCGACCGCTACTGCTGGAATAGGATGGGCAGGAACAACTGCGACCCGCCCTCGACGACGACCTGCACGCGCGCGCTTGACGGACCGACGCGGCCGTCCTCATCCATCGGCCGCACCCAGACCTCGTAGGTGGTGCCCGCCGGCAGGTCAGTGAGCGTCGCTTGCAGGACGTCCCCAACATTGATGGGCGAGCGTCCTTGCGCGGCGCGATAGCCCCCAACAAGGCTATCGCCCGTCATGGCCATCAGGGGCGACAGCGGCGCCTGACCGCTATCCGAGAACACCGGGGCATAGTGCAGCAGATACTGGGCCGCGAGCACCGATGGCTGCCAACTGATCTGAATCTGCCCGGGACCGACCGGTTGTAGCTGCACGTTTTGCACCTGTGCCGGCGGCAGGGGGATGTTGCCGGTAGGCGTGCTGCTGGTGCTCGCGGACGCCAGGCCCACGTTGCCGCTGTTATCATAGGCCTCGACGCTGCAGCTTGCCGGCACCGCACTCAAACCATTGACGCGCGCGGAGTCGCTCAGCGTCTGGCTGGCCTGGATCTGGGCCACGGCGCGCACCACGCGCGTTAGCGCGCCTTGCTGACAGGTAACCAGGTAACCCGCCAGATCCTTCTCAGCATTGGGCCGCCAGCGGACGACGACGCTGCTGACGCCTTCTGGCCGCGAATCAACGCCGCTTGGCGGGGCGGGAGGGACAGTGTCCCGGATGCGAACGCTACCCGGCGCGTAGACCTCGTCGATGGGCATGAACAGTCCCGCATCCAGCATCGTGTTGCAACCTTGCGCCGTGGGGTCTGGATTGTACTGGTAGTCCGGCCCGCAATTGGCGACGGCCATCGCAATGTCTGTATCGATGCGGGCGAAGACGCGATAGCTACCCGTCGCGATTCCCTCGAGGTTCCAGGAGTAGACTCCGCTGGCCTCGAGCGGCAAGCGCTCGACGATCGGCCCCACGGCGACCTGCGATGCGTCCAGCCCACCAGCGATCTGCTCGTAGTAGAGACTGATCCAGCCTTCGGCCAGATCGCTAGTCCAGGAGATGGGCAAGGTTGCCTCGTCGACGGACTCCAAGGGCAGCGTGCCCAACACAATCTCAGGCGCCGGCCGGTTCGCGAAGAAGACGAACCGGTAATCGCCGGCCGGATTGCCGAAATCGACCTCCCATGTGCCCGGCAGCGGGTCCTCAATGGAGATGACCGTCTGATCGCCGACGGTCGTGGGCGTGATGGCCACCGTCACGTCTGGCGCCACGGTGCTCAGGTCGATGGTCCTGTTGCCAGGCGGCGGCTCCGTCAGCGTGAGATTCCCGGATCCCTCTGGCCAGCCCAAGATGAACATGGCGCTATCCAGGTTGGGAGCGACCACGATCGAAGCGTTGGCGCTGGCCGACGGGCTCCGATCCACGCTAACGGACTCTGCCGGCAGACTGCTCATGGCCAGGTTGGCCTCGTCGATGAGCACGTAATCGGCGCTACCGAGGATGAAGCTGAGGCCGCTTTCGAAGCCGTAGTAGGCGCCGATGTCGTAGCCGAGCACGATGAAGGCGCCCATAACACCCCACTCGTAGCTGGTGCAGCTGTTGTTCATGCAGAATTCGCCGAACGCCAACTTGAGGCCGGCGAGCGTGATGTCGGCGGGCGGCAAGACGACCGGACCCCATTTCGCAATGATGCCGGAGGCGAGAGTCAGGCGCGCCTCAAAGCGCGCCGCCACGTGCAGCGCGTCGTCATCGGGCAGCCAAGGGTAGGCGTTTTGCCAACCTTGCCCCTGCCACAGGTGCATGCGCAGCATGCCATATAGAAGCTCATTCCCGTCGCACAGGGAACTGGCGAAGCTCTCGGGATTGAAGCCGTTGTAGGGGATGCAGCCTTCGACCTCAAAACCGAGATCGAGCGGGCTCCAGGCCACCCAGAAGTGGCCGTCCACGCCCGCGCCAACGTTGGCGAAGACGCGCACACCGGTTTGCACCTGAACGTCGAACAGGCCGCGCGAGTCGATGGTGACGGCGCCACGGCTCAGGATGTTGGAGGAAGACTGTTGCGGGGACATGCCACGGAAGCGCGTCTCCAGCAAAACCGTCGTGTACGCCTGCGACCCCGGTTGCTGCGGCGTCAAGCTGATAACGCCCCCGATGTAGTTGACGTACATGCCGCTGTTGCCCAGAGGTATGGCGGTCTGCGTGCCGGTGCTGAAATCGAAGGTTAGCTGACGCAGCGATCCTTCGCAGAGCGTAAAAGTGGCCTGGACGCGCGGCCCATCGGACAGATCGCCGCTGTCGGCGCCCACATTGGGCAACACCATGCCCGCACTTCCTTTCACGACGGTTACGACGGGTCCGGGCGGGAGCTGCGTGTTGTCGTTGAACGGATCGTGAGGACCGGGGCAAGGCATCCGGAAAGTACGCACGCTGCCGTCGTAGGCCTCATAGTTGAACGCCATGCCGCTGGCGTTCGGCGCGGCCAGCGGATGATCCGTGCTCCAGATGTCAACGCCCTCAGGCGTGTTGAACATGATCGTGTTGGCCGTATCCTGGATGATCAGGTCCGGCATGCGATACTCGCGATCAACCAGGGGCCCGCCGCCGGTCATCGCATCCGGGTCGCCGCGCAGGTCCAGACAGTGCGCCCCGCACTCGAGGAATACGTTGATGCCCTCCTCGTCTTTGACGGACTGTCCTGGCGGCAGCAGGACGCCCTGAACGGGTAGCTTGGCGCCACCCAGGTTGTCCGGCTGGGCAACGGTCGCCCCGGTCATGCGGACTTGCAGGAAGAGCGGCAGCGCTGCGGGGTTTCCTGCGGAAACATGCCGCGGATCGTACTCGATGTCGTAGCCTGAGCCGGGCGGTGTGAGCAGCAGGGTGCCGACGTCGATGACCCCGTTTGAAACGGTAGTCAGGTCAACATCGCCCTGTAACGTAGGCCCGCCCTGGGCCGCGATCCGCCACTCAGCGTCAAAGCTGAAGTCGGTGGTGCTCCCGCCGACTGATGGCTTGACCTCTCTGACTAGCGGCCCGAAGGCGCGTAAGAAGTCTGTGTCGAGCTCGATCTCATACTGCCAGCCATTGACGGTATCCTGTGAATGTAGGGGTGACTTGACCAACAGGTACGTATCGTTCGGGGCGGATATTGGCGATATTAGACGACCGAAGGGACCCAGTGCCTCAAACTGGCCGCGGAGCACGGGGATGGAGCTTATCAGGGTGGGATCGGAGAAGTCGGCCAGTACAAGGCGCGAGTCGGCAGAGGTCCTGATGCGATTCGTATTGCGATCGAGCTCGAAGGTGCCGCCCTTCAAAGCCACCCAATGGTCGTCGTCGTCGCCGAACCCGATCATGGGCATGACCGGCACGCCGCCGATCTCGTCGATAGTCTGGCATACTGAACTGCAGTCGTTGGTGAAACCGGCGGGGCTGAGCAAGCGGAGACTCCCTAGCTCCTGATAGATGGGGCCAACGCCTGGGAACGGGTCGGGTGGTCGCTGTAGCTCGACGCATTCGCCGTTCAGGGGATAGCGCACGGTCTCGTCGTCGTTCTGGCAGGCCGTGATCTGGGCTTGCATGTTGACGATCTCGCGGTCCTGGTTGCTGTTGAGCACCAACAGCCAATCGCCGGACTGACCCGGCTGCACCGAGAACTCGATTTCATAGGCGTCCGGCCCCCGAGTCAGTTCGGCCCCGTTGGTCGTGCGGCTGCCGTAGTCGGTTCCCGGCGAGAAGATCTGCAGGTCGAAGCGATGGGCCGTGCTCTTGGTGAGCCCCGCGCTGGCGTACGGCACCTGTATCTCCACGGTCGTATCTTCGGTAAAGGCAAGCAGCTGGCCTCGGACCAGCTCGCGCAGAAGGGTCACGGGCACCGTCGTTGAGATGCCGACAGGCGGCGGAGCCGGCGCGGGGAAAGCCCTCTGCGTCTGCAGATAGTAGGTCTTGCCGTTATGCGTCGCCGTCGGCTGGTTGTCGGGCTGGACGCGGACGGCCAGGTCGGCGGGTGGTCCCTGGTGTCCGTTGACGACCACGTAGTTGGGTGCCCAGGTCCAGGCTTCGTTGCCCGAGGTGGCAGTGCCGGCATCCGAATTCATGAGCAGATTGCCATCCCCATCCACGAGATCCAGCGGCACGTTGGCATAGCCGGTATTCGTAAACGCGCCCTGCGCGGCGATGAGCTGCCAGCTTTGGCCGGGAAGCGGGAAGTCGTACTCGTGGTACTGGTCCAAGTAGCTGCCCGCCGGGTTGACCGAGGGCACCTGAATCGTGTCCAACGCGTTCGCCTCAAGATCTGGCGCAATGTACTCGACCAGCAGCCCCAGGCCCGCGCCGTCGGCCGTCGGATCCGTCGGATTCGCTACGACGTCGTCCAGGCTCGACCACTGTGCGTACAGGGGAAAGCAGTTGCCGGTAGGGTAGTGGCCGGGCAGCACCGGGACTTCAAAGAAATAGAAGTCCTCGAACTGTAGCTTCAGGCTCAAGCCCAAATTCGTCGTTGGGTCGTCGTACCAACCCCGGACGATGCCGGTCACATCCCAGGTGGTGGCCGGCAGGTCTGTAAGGCCCTTGCCGGGGTCAACCTTCAGGAGGATGGCCAGGTTGGAGCTAGGATTCATGGCGGGATAGGTGATGGGCGTCGTCTCCGTGATGGAGAGCAGGTAACTCCAGTCCTCCGTCATCTCATGGACGTAGGTAGGCTGGCGGGTCGTGCGATCGGCATAGAAGGACCAGGTCGGATCGTCTGCCGTCGCGCCAGATTCGGGGACCGCGACGAGCGTGGCCGTTTCGGGCTCGGCGCCCCGAGGGAGCGTCGGCAAAGGGAAGCGCACATAGCCCCGGCGGTAACCGCGCAGGAAGTCGGGTGGATCCGTCACGAAATGGCCGACGCAAGTTGACTGCCGGACGCTCGCAACGGGGAAAGGGACGCCGACACCACTCAGGACTTCCCGCGTGCTGATAGTCGCGCCTTCGATATCTTGGATGACCTGCATTGTGGGGTCAAGGACCACGGGATAGGTGCGCGCTGGATCTGTCCACCACTGGTAGGGCGTTTGGACACGCAGCTCGAAGCCACTCTCACGTGGCATCACCTGGTAGCGACCGGCCACCTGCATCTCGGGCCTATCCTGCTCGTACGCTAATGGCGGTGCGAACTGTAGCAACAAGGTTCCGTCAGAGCCGCGTAGCTCGACGGGTCCGGCGGTCGTCACGCTCCCGGTTCTGGCGGTACCGTCCACGAACAGCTGTGTGGATGGTGGTACGGTGACGAAAGCGCTGTACTCCAGCCACCGCGCATCGCCGGATGACTCGGGCGGTTCTGCCAGCACCAGCGACTGCTTCAGCGCCCCGGGCAGGCTCTGAAACGCCTCCGTCAGTCCGTTCACTGACCAGGCCCCGCTATAGATGAGGGTTGTGCCGTTGGCATCGAGCTCTGGCGGTGCGATCTCAGACTTCGTGCGCGGCGTGGCCAATACGACCGCATCGACGCCGCGCGCCGTGAGTGCCTGGGGCTGCCAGAACAGCAGCTTGTCGCCGGAGATCAGCGAGACGGACGTGTTGTCCCGGCTGAGCTGACTCTGCAGGCTGTTCTCGCGAACCTCGTAGCCAGCCTCCGAAGGCGCAAACGCCGTCTGGATCGGTTGCCAGGCGCCTTCGGAGTCCAGGTAGTTGATGGGCGTTGGGCTGGCGACGGCGATGAAGCGGCCGTCGCCGAGATCGTAGTGACGTGCATACGCGTCCCGCAGGGCCACGCTTTCGGCGGCAGAAAGGAGATCCGCCGCCCTTGTCGCAGAAGCCGCCCCGTGCCCGGCTAGCTGGGCACCGGTTTCGGCGTCGAGCTGCATCGTCTGGGGAGCAACCACCCGGACGGGTCCGCGAGCATCGTCCGCCGGGCTGGCGGTGGGCTGCATCAGGGGCAACGCCGTTAGCAGCCCCAGCGCGGCTGCCAGCACGAAGACGAGGGCCAGCGAAGACGCGCGATGACCGGTCAGCGGCGTCAGGGTCGGGTAATTCAGCATGGTGCCTCCCAGAGAGATTACCGGCGAGTGTTGCGGCGGCGGGCAGACTGAGCTAACAGCCGAATCTGGCTCGTCATGGTCGGGTGCCAACGCCATGGCCACAGGCTCTTATAGCCTTGGCGTGGTATAGAAACGTAGATTCAGCTCTTCGGTTTTGGGCCGCGGCAGCTTGGCGGACCGTCATGGGCCAATGATACAGGAGAGACGAACCCATCTCAACATTGTTCAGCCATGCACAAGCAGGCAACACCGCCGAAGGGTCGAACAGTCTCGCCCCACCGCCGAACCGCCACCATGCCCTTCACATTACCAATCGGGGATTGTCCCCGGACATCATGATGCGGATTCCTGTGATGCAGGCTTGGCCGTGGCAGATGGTCGGATCCACCGTGATGTAGTCACGCCAGTTCGCCATGTCGATTCCTGTTGCTGCCCAGGACGCTCGCCGGTGTGGGATGCTCGCGTCGTATGGCGCACGGGCCGGGATAGCCTTCGGAATACGATGCGAACGTCCGGCCTCGGTTTATGCAATCCGGTGGTCGATTCTGGCCAATCGTGAGCGGCAGAGTCCTGGTCAGACCCATCTATTGCATTTGTCTGAGCAGGTCCGCCAGGCGGTCTCTTGACTCGAGACGCAGCTCAGAGAGGAAGCTGGCCAGATCGGAGGGCTCCGGTTCGAGTTGGGTCCTGTCTGGGGATAACGAAACAGGGCTCCCGAGGAGGGGCCCTGTGGG
>JBFGLK010000046.1:0-10914 GCA_041576195.1 Promineifilaceae bacterium (SeqCode) | reverse complement strand
GACCCTACCCGCGGCGTGCGGGCCGCGCTGCCCGGCGGCGCGAGCCCGGCGCGGTACGGTTCGGCTGGTGCGCCCCGAGCCCGATCCCGACGACGATCGCCAGGTACGGCGAGAGGCACTGCGCTTCGTCGTCCGGCGCGCACTGTTGTGGCTGTTGCCGCTGGCGGTGCTCGGGCTGTTGCTCGTCGCCCTCGGGCTCCCGTTCGGGCTGGTGATCCCCGCGCTCGCCATCGCCTGGGTGATCGTGGTCTTCGAGCTCGACCTCTGACCCCGCGCGCCCGCCGAAGATCGGATCGTCGGGTCAGCCGAGGCGTTCGAGCACGATGGCGATCCCGAGCGCGCCCCCCTGGCACATGGTCAAGAAGGCGAGCTGGCCGTCGCGGCGTTCCAGCTCGTGCAGGGCCGTCGTGACGAGGCGGCTGCCCGTGCAACCCACCGGGTGCCCGAGCGCGATCGCACCGCCGTTCACGTTCACCTTGTCCATCGGCACGTCGTGCACCTGGGCCCACGACAGCGCCACCGAGGCGAACGCCTCGTTGCACTCGAACAGGTCGAAGTCGCCGATCCGGTACTTGGTCTGGTCGAGCATCTTCTGGGTCGCGTCGACCGGCCCGTCCAGGAGGTAGTACGGATCAGAGCCCACCATCGTGTGGTAGGCGATGCGGGCTCGTGGCTCGAGGCCTCGCTCGGCAGCCACGGCCGAGTCCATCCACAGAACCGCAGCCGCGCCCCCTTCCGCGTCAGGCGCGCCCGGGCCTCCTCGACCGCCACCCAGCCGCGACCATCTTCGTCCAGGTGGCGCAAGAGCAGCCACAGCCGCCCCGGCGCCACCAGCCCGCGGCGCAGCATGGCCAGGCCGAGCGACGGATGGTGAGGGATGGTCGGGGGGGATGTAGGGGCGCAGCCTGCGGCGCCCGTCTGCGCGCCGGGAGGGCAGTTGGATGGTCGGATGGTCGGGGAGGATGTAGGGGCGCAGCCTGCGGCGTCCGTCTGCGCGCCGGGAGGATGGTCGGGCGGTCGACCAGCCCGCAGGGCCCGGGTGACGGCCGCGCTCCCCCACCCCAGGTGGCCCGGCAGCCGGCCGACGGCGGCCGCGATAGACGCTGCCGGCACGCCGCCCTCCCCGGCGATCGGGGTGGCGGGCCCTTCCCCGCCGGCCCGGCCTGCGACGTGGGCCGCCCGCCGCGCCAGCAGCGCTCGATTCACCGCCAAAAGCAGCGGCGTGGCCAATGGATCCCGGTCGTCCATGGCGGCCACAGGCCGGGCCGCTGGCCAACGCGAGGACGCGTTGACACGGGGATCGGCCTGTGCTATTCTCCTGGGTGACTAGGGCCGCAACGGAGGTCTATAGACACACCTCCCCCCTCCCCAACGACGGGGCTCAGTCTCAGGCTCCAGGGTCGTCACACCCTAAAAGCCCCGAGGTTGCGGCGGGTACCAAATTGAGTTGACCTGCAGAAAGCCTGTGTTCCCGCACGGGCTTTCTGCATTCTGGCTACCGGGCGCCAGGCGCGGGCCGGCTACCAGCGTCTGCCGGCCAACCGGTGGGCTGGTCGGCAGACGCAGACAGCGGGCGTCCAACCGGCGATCTCTGGGGTTGTCAGGGCGAGGGGGTGGGAGCGGGGTACGGGGTCGCTTCCTTAACAGTAGCGATCTCCCGGCCCGGAAGGCTTGACGAGACTATCCCCGGCGTGATAATCTACATAACGTATCCACAGATGGGATCGCCCATCCCGTCGCCGAGCCCTTGAGAGTTTCGCCCGCAAACGACTTCTCTCAAGGGTTTGTTTTTGGCCCCTATTCTTCTGGTAACAACACCTCCGCCCGCTCGGGCAACGGCACCTTCGACCAGCTCGCCAGGTCGTCGTCGACCTGCTGCAGGTCGAGCAGCCGGCTCCAGACCGGCTGCCAGTTCTCGCCGACGGCGCCGCTGCGGGCGATGCTCTCGGCGTACGACTGGGCGGACTTCGTCCAGCCGCCGGCGCAAAAGCCGATATACGAGACCGACCACTTCCCCTTGTCCGGCACGATGGCCGAGGTCTTGGCCACCAGCTCCTGCAGGGCGCCCATATCAGCCGGCTCGTCCCGCCAGAGGCAGGCGCCTAGCACCAGGTGAGAGCTGTCCGGGTCGATGCCCACGACGTCGATGGAGGTGGCCCCGGTCCAGGCGCCGCCCACTTCCTGCACGTTGAAGGGCAGCTGCTCGTTGACGGCCGCCCGCAAGAGCCACTCGTGACACAGCTCCTGCCAGGTGTTGTCCTCGACAAAGGCCGGCAGGTTGGTCGTGATGTTCTGCATGGCCTGCTTCTGCCCGCCGATGGCCAGCTGGGTCTTGTGCGCCGAGAGAAAGTGGTAGTAGAAGCGCATATACGGGTCGGTCAGGTAGTACCGGCTGCGGCGCGAGTTGGGCGGCTCGGTCACCGGGATGCGCCGGGCCACGAAGCCGGTCTCGCGCAGGATGCTCAAATAGCGCGACACGTGCCCCCGCGGCAGCCCGGTGCGGCTGCAGATGCGGGCGCTGGTGCGGTCGCCGCGGGCGATAGCCTGCATGATGCCCACGTAGTTGTACGGGTCGGTGATGAAATCCTGCAAGAGCCAGAGCGGCTCTTCCTGCATGAAGCTGTTGGGCGTCAGGAGCTGCTCCTGGATGTTCTCCAGGACGGAGAGGGCGTGGTTGAGCCGCTCCCAATAGGCGGGCACGCCGCCGAAGATGCTGTAGATCTGCACCCGCTCCTCGGCCGAGTAGCCGGGGAAGAACTCCCGCGATACCCCGTAGGGCAGCGGCGGCAGCTTCAGGTGGGCCGTGGCCCGGCCGTAGAGCGGCGCCTGGTAGGAGAGCACCTGCTTTTGCATCAGGCCCATCTGCGAGCCGGAGAGGGTGAGCATCAGGTTGGAGTGCTTCAGCCAGTGGTCCCACGCCTTTTGCAGGGTGCCGACGATGGCGGGCTCGACGTCGAGGAGGTAGGTGAACTCGTCCAGCAACAGGGCGACGCGCTGGTTCTTGGCCAGCTCGGCCACGTGCCAGAACGCTTGCTCCCAGTTGGAGTAGGTGATGTCCATGGGCACCGGGGCGTGCGGCTGGGAGAAGTTGTAGAGGGCCTGGGAGAAGGAGCGCAGCTGGTCCAGGGCGGACATTGGCTCGGCCACCCAGTAGAGGGCGTGTTCGGCGTGCTGATAGCGCCAGTGGGTGAGCAGGCGCGTCTTGCCGATGCGCCGCCGGCCGTATAAGATGAGGAGGGTAGCGTCGGGCCCTTCCCACAGCCGGTCCAGCAGGGCCAGCTCGTTCTCCCTCCCCTTGAACGCCGTCTGTCGCGCCACATTGACCATCACGCACCGCCAAAATTGTAGAATCGAAATTATACTAATTTTGATTATACAGCCCGTTTAGAGAAACCGGGTATTGTATAATTGCCTGTAGACTATTAGGCAACATACTATGTCCTAATCCGTCGTTTGTCAAGAGATCGCGCGCGATCGGGGCGCCCCCGGGGTGGCGGGCGCCCGGCGGCTGCCGGGTCAGGCGCCTTCCCCCTCCGTGTAGACGCGCCACGCAGGACCGGGAACCACGCGGCGGGACGGGGCGATCAGCTTCCATGTCCTTGACGCTGACGCCCTCCCCCCGGTGTCGAGCAGGGTGTCGGTCAGCGGTGGGCGTTCCTGTGTCAGTTTCCTACGCCGATATTCGGGGCGGCGGACGGTGCCAGAGCTTGTAGCCAGAAGCGCGCAACGGGGGATGCCGGCAGCAAGCCATTCAGAGGCGCCTTTTTCACGGCCGCGACGCGGCTCCCCTACTGGGTTGCGGTAGCTGCTTTCTCTTGCCAGTACTATGCGAAGCGCACTGGCGCGGCGTTGGTCTGGCGCCGGCGCAGCCTCGGCGCGCCGCCAACCCCCCGGGCGATCGCTTCCGCTTCCGTGCACAAAGGTCTTCCGGGCATGCGGGGCGCTCAGTGCCCGGCCCAGGCCGCGTTCCCCTGATCCGACAGGTTGCGGCTGGCCGTGCGCGTATTGCCATACCCCTTGTCCGTGAATCGAATGCCGTTATCGACCGTCCCCGTGACGTACTCGGAGGGCGTCAGCGGCACCGGCGTCTTGTCGTTGATCGGATCGATCGACTTCTTGATCACCTCCGCCCCGTCGCGCGCGCTGGAGCTGGTGGCCTCGCGGTACGTCTCGGAAGCCGCATCCACCTTCTCCCCGATCTTGCGATCCGCCCAGCCCGTCCCGGCGCGATAGAGATCCTTCAAGCCCTTGCCCACGACGTCCAACGGCCGGGCGACGTACTTCTTCATGAACTCGCCGAACCGCTGCCCGAAGGTGGGCTCTGGATTGCAGGGCGAGGGCGCGCCGGCCTCCTGCAGGCCGGTGGGATCGACGAAGTTCACCGGATCGCTGTGGACGTAGGCGTAGAGATTGGTGTCCCCGGCGCCAAAGCCGATGGGGTCTTTGCTGGTCCAGCGGCCGACGGCCGCATCATAGTCGCGCAAGCCAAAGCGCACCAGGCCTGTGTCCCGGTCATAAAGACCGCCGGCAAAGCCGAAGGGCCGGAAGCCGGGGTTCGTGTCCAGCGTCACCTGCCCCCAGACGTCATAGTCCAGGCGCTGCGCCACCTGCCCGGTCGCCACGTCGACCACCAGGCGCGGGCTGGCCGTGGCGCCGACGATGGCGGAGGTTGTGGTCACGGACGACGATGGCACCGGGCTCAGGCCAAGCGGTGGGCTGACGACCTGCCGGCTTGCAGAGTTTAGGGAGATCCCGGCCCGCGCACATCGGCGAAATGGCGTGTTTCGCGCGCCGGGCCGGCGGCCGGGGCGCGGGGCGCTCAGAACCATGCCGGCAGCCGGTCGGTTTATGCCTTGCCGGCAAGGCACAAGCCGCCAGCGCTGGCGCTGCTTCGGGGAACCAGCCAGCGCCATCCGGGAGGGACACCCTGAGGCCCCATTCGCTGCTCCAGGTGCTGGCTGTAACCATCTTGCCGGTGGCCTTGCCGGCGCTCCCCCGGGACGCGCGGACGAGCAGCGCCCGGACCCCATCTAGCCAGGGGACGACGACCCATGCCGCACGATGACCGCGTCCCTGCAGTGTGTTAGCAGCCGGATCGGGGAAACCGGCAGCCCGGTCACCCATGGCTTCACGAGCTGCATGCGCTTGGTGTAATTGAGGGGCAGCATGACAGCTTCCTGGACGAGCAGACGATCCATCTCCTGATAGAGCTTGATGCGCTCGGCCTGATCGATCACCCCGGCGGCCCTGGCCTCCAGCCGGGCAAAGGCTTCATGGTGCCATGTCGGCCAGATCTCCCGTATGTCCTTCGTGCTGAGAAAGACCCGCGGATCGAGGTACTCGGCGGTCCAGGACAGACCCACAATGTGCGGCCTGGCCCGCCGCAGATTGCCGAAGTAATCGTCCCACCCTACCGACTCGTGGCGGATCGTCACGCCCAGCTGCTCCTGCCACTGGCTGAGCAACTGGGCCACGGGAGGCCCGCCGGCCGTTACCAGAGCAACGTCGGGGAAGCCGCGTCCGCCCGGGAAACCCGCTTCCGCCAGCAGGCGCCGCGCGCGTGTCGGATCGTAGGACAATCCGGCGTCAGGGACGTGCCCGGGCATGTTGGGCGGCACCACACTGCCCCAGGCAGGGGCGCCGACGTGACCGGCGCTGGCCAGGACATAGGCTTCCTTGTCGATTGCCATGACGAAGGCCCGGCGCACCCGCACATCGTCGAACGGGCGACGCTGGATATCAAACTGGAGGAACGACAGCCCCAGCATGGGCAAAGGTAGATAGTCGCCGGCGTGCCTGGCACGGGCGCGCTCCACCGCCGCCGCGGCTCCCCCTTGTAAGAAGATAATGTCCAGCTCATCTCGCGCGTACCTCGCCAGTCGACGTGACCATCCCCTGTCCCACCAGCCCTGCTCCATGAACAATACGATGTCCTCGACGTTGCCCGCTGTCTTCAGATGATAGTTCGGGTTCCTGGTCAGGGTCATCACCTCGCCACCCCCATCCCAGGACGTCAAACGGAACGGGCCGTTGGTGACGATCGTCTCCATTCGCGCCCAATCCTCGCCACGCGCCTCCACAATATGCCGGGGCACCGGATAGGCGATGGGTAACGTGAGAAGAAAAGGGAAGTAACTGGTCGGCTGTTCCAGCTCCACCCACAAGGTGAAGTCATCGACGGCGCGGATTCCTGTTTCTACGGACGCGTCGAGCCCGCCCCGGTGCAAGGCTTCCGCGCCCTTAATCGGGTAGAAGTCCACGGCAAATCGGGCGTTTGTTCGTGGATCCAGCGCGCGCTTCCAGGCAAACTCGAAATCGGCAGCCGTGACCGGCACGCCGTCGCTCCACACGACATCGCGGCGGAGACGAAACAGATAACCGCGGCCACCATCCAGCAGCTCCCAGCGGTGGGCCACATCGGGTGCCAGGTCGAGCTCCGGCGTCAGCTGGACCAGGCCGCTGAAAAGAAGGTCGCTGATCTCGACGGCGTACACGGTCGTGGCCAGGGCCGGATCCAGCGTTTCCGGCCTCAGCCAGCTCACCCTGAGTGGATGAGGAGGCAGCGGGAGGCTCTCGTCTCGCCTGGCGGCGCCCGCCCGCTGCCAGAGGTGAAACCCCTCATCATAGGCCTGCTGCGCCCGGCGAAAGGCGAACGCATTGTGATAGGTCAGCCCCAGTTTCATCAGCGTGCGGGCTGCCCGTTCGTAATCGCCACGCTCCTTCAAGAAGCTCAGCGCCCGCTCGTACTGGCCGATAGCCTCGTCGTTGGCGTACAGGGCGCGCGCCCTGTCGCCGGCCAGGAGCAGGTAGTCAATGGCCCGCTCGCCCTCTCCCGCCTCGGCGAAGTGCCAACCCAATTGAGCGGCGATCTCCTGTTCCATGCCACGATATAGCGACTCCAGCGCGCGACCCACCTGACCGTGCAGCAGTTCCCGCTCAACGGCCCCCAGACGGGCATAGAGGTGCTGCTGGAAAAGACTGTGGCGGAAGTGATAGCGGTAGAGTCGCTCTGTCCCTACCTGCCGAATTCCCCGCTCGCCCACCAGCCTGTGCTTGCGATCCAGCTCGCGACTGAGCTGGCCAACCAGGGCCTGCGTGGGCGCCCCTAGCACCTGGGCCAGCACTTGGACCGAGAAACCTTCCCCCTCGATGCTGGCTACGGTCAGGATTTCTCGCAGTGCTTCGTCCAGCCGATCGATGCGCTCGGCAATGACGCCCTCGACCCGCGCGGGAACGATACGCCAATCCAGCGCGGCCCCCTCGACCCACCGCCCCTCCTCATCCTGCCTCAGCGCCCCCCGCTCCCGTAGGATGCGCAGCAACTCCACCGTGAAAAGAGGCTGGCCGCTCGTGTGTCGGGCCAGTGTCCGCCGAAACACGTCTCCGAGCCGATTGGGTTCGGTGTCAAGCAAGGCGTTAACAAAGGTCTGCCCCTCGGCCCTGGCAGTCTTGTCGAGCTCGATAGCAACACCTCCGAAGTTGCGTTGGCACTCGTCCAACACCTTCTGCAGAGGATGGCGGACGACCTCCCCGGTGATTTGGGAGCGGCGACCCAGGGCCACCTCTTCGGGCCGGTAGGCGCCCAGCAACAGGATGCGGCTTCCATCCAGCGAGCGGCTTAGATGAAACAGCAAGTCCAGCGAAGCCGCATCGGCCCATTGCAGGTCGTCTAGAATCAGCAACAATGGGTGCCGGCGACTCAGTGTGGCCAACACGTTGCTATACTGCTCGAAGAACTGAACCAGCTCCCCACCACTCCCCGCCGCGGGATCTTCTCCGGCTGTGGCCTGCAGATCGTCAAACCATCTCGCGGCGTCCGGTCCAACGGCGGCCTGCAGCCGGCGGCGTAAGGATTGTGCCCCGACAAAGCGGCCCGGCAGATCCGGGCCCTGGGACCAGAGCGCCTGGTTGACGACCGGCATGGCCTGCCACAATCGTTGCGCTTGCTCCCGGCTGATGAGGCCCGCGGCCCATGGCGTTTCCACGTCCCCTGTGAGCATCGCCAGGATCAGCCGAAACGGCAGATAGGGATCGCCGACGCCGGCATGAGCCTGACCCTGTCCCCAGGTGATCAGCAGCTCCGGCTGGGACGCCGCGGCCCTCCGGCAAAACGCGGCCGCCAGCGCTGTCTTTCCTGCACCTGGCTCGCCGGACAGGAACACAACCTGGCCATGGCCGGCCAGGGCCCGTGCCAGGCGGGTATCCAGGTCCAACAATTCCGCCTCACGGGCCACGAAAGGGGGGGGTGGCCTTGCCTCCGTCGTGGCGCTCAAAAAGCCAGGAAGGGCGGAAATGAAAACGGATGTGGGCGCCGTCTCGGGCGCCACCAGCTCGCCCGCCAGAATCGCTTCGTAAAGCGCGATCGTCTCCGCCTCGGGCGCGACGCCCAGTTCCTCCCACAGCGTTTGACGGGCGCGCTCATAGCGGGCCAGGGCCTCAGCCCGCTGCTCCTGGTAGGCGAGCAAGCGCAGCAGCTGGCGCAGATTTGTCTCGCGGTAAGGATCGAGGCGCAACAGGTGATCGGCGTGGATCAAGCCGCGCGCGTAAGGGCCGCAGGTCAGGTACCAGTCCACCAGCTGTTGTAGGGCGACCATCACCTGCTGCTGTCGCTTCCCCTGTTGTGCCAGGAGCCATGCCTCGAAGCTCCGGCTCCCCCTCGTCGGAAAGCCATGTAGAAAGGGGCCCCGATACAGACTCACGGCCTCTTCCATGGCCATCACGGCCTGCGGCGTGGTCAGGCCGCCCTGCTGCGCGACCTGGTCCAACCGGTCCTGGAACGTGGCGACATCCAGACGCACCCGATCCGGCCGGGTGGCGACGGTGTCCCGATCGATGGAGAGATAGGGGGCCAGATGCTGCCGCAAGTCATAGAGAACTCGGCGCAAGTTGCCCTGCGCGCGCAGGGTCGTGCGCTCCTGCCAGAGCAGTTCGGCCAGCACATTGCGAGCGAGTGGGCGGCCGTGGACAGCCAAGTAGACCAACAGGGCCTCCGCCTTGCGCGAGCCAAGGGCAGCAACAGGCTTCTCACCCCGCCGCAGGGCAAGGCCACCAAGGGTAAGGATTTCCAGTGTAGGGACTGACTCCAATTCGCTCATGGCTGAGATGTGGACCGGGAGCGGCACGTCGACCCGGAGCCTGCGTTGGTGTCTGGCGAACGGCCTCAGAATTATACCGCACAGCAGAGGCACCGGGCGACCCTGTAAACGATGGCCAAACGCCCGCCACGTATACTTATCGACACCACGCCAATTCGCGGCGGCTTACGGTAACCATTGACAAGACACCAGTTCTTTCTATTCGAGTCGCCCAAAGGACTCAGCGGCAGAAATGGCGCGGTCCGCTGGGGGCATCGTCCGCGCTGCATGGAAACGGAGGTGAGCTGTCAAGAAAGCGATGATCGTGGTGGACATGGCCCTGAGACTGACCATGCTTCTGCCCAAGCAGAAAGGAGCAAGCGATGCACAGGCCATTTGAGCTCGAGCGGAAGTGGGCCACGAGACTGGTGCTGGTCATCGTGTTCGCCACGATGGCGGCGACGGCGTCCCCGGTGATCGCGGTGCCCCCAATCGTAAACACGCTGGACTTCGTATTCAGTGGCACCATCGCCGCTTCCGAAGGACTCTGCCCGTTTGACGTTGACATTACCGCGGTCGGCCTTGGCACCGAACGTATCTTCACCGACCAGGACGGCAACCTGACCAGGATCTCGTACAACTTCGTCGAGCAGGATACCTTCAGCGCCCATGGACACGAGCTCGTTGGGGAACCATTCAACAATATCCAACAGGTCCTGTTCGATGATGACGGCAACGTGACTCACGCCTACGAAGTCGGCATTATCGAACGCGTTCCCCTGCCGGACGGCACCGTATTCCTCAGCGCTGGCCGACTTGACTTCGTCATTCACGATTTCAGCTTCAGGTTTGTGCCCGATGTGGGCCACTCGGGCGATGTCGAGGCGTTCTGCGCTGCCCTGGCCCCCTGAGGCGTCGTTTAGATGGGGATGGCTGCTGTCTGGTTCCGACAGCCAGACGCGGTCTTCTCCTGGTGGCATCCGCAAACGGCCAGGCGCCGACCCGCTACGTCAGGGCCAGATAGGGGCCAAGGCCTTCCTGGTAAAGACGAGCGGCGGGCTGCGCCGGCCGGAGACATGACGGGAGGTATCTTCCATGGAGGTAGAGATGGCAAAATCGAAGACGATGATGAGGACCCTGTTTCTCCTGGTTCTGGCCGCGTTGTCGGCCGTCGTGCCGGCAGCCCTGGCGGGCAACGAGAACCCCGGCGTCCTGCCCGCTGGCAGTCACCCTCACGGCCACAGCTATGGCGAATGGGGGGCCGCCTGGTGGCAGTGGGCGTTGGGCATCCCCGCCGCCGACAACCCACTTCTCGACGGCGATCCGCTCGCCGAGCAGGCGAACTGCCCCGTCGTGTTCCTGGCCGGCAACTTCGGCGGGACGTCGACACGGTCGGTCACCGTGAAGCCAGGCACGACGCTGTACGTCCCTTACCTGAACTTCCTTGTCTGGTCGCCCAACGACTTGGCGTATGGCGAAGCCATCGCCACGTATCTGGGCCTGGACCCGGGGCAGTTGAGCGACGAAGAGCTGCTGCGCCTGGCCGCCAACTTCTGGCTGGATGACGCCGCGGCCACCATCACCCTGGAGGTGGATGGCGTCTCGGTGCAGAACCCGACCCAGTATCGCGCCGACACGCCGGCTTTCACCATCGTGGATGACGATCTCCTGGAGGATTTCGGGATCCCTGTCGAGCCAGACAACATAGCCGTCGCCGCCGGCTACGCCGTCATGCTGACGCCACTGACGCCCGGGGATCACCTCATTCACTTTGCCAGTGCGATCGATCCGCCTGATGTGCCCGGCTTCGAGCAACCCCCGTTCGAGCTGGAGGTCACCT
>JBFGLK010000045.1:0-10986 GCA_041576195.1 Promineifilaceae bacterium (SeqCode) | reverse complement strand
TGCCATGGGTCGTCAGCCGGGCCGACCTGGCCGCGGCGCTCGACCTGCCGGCAGCCCGCGTGGCCCTGCTCAACGACCTGGAAGCCACCGCCACGGCCGTGCCTCACCTGCTGCCAGCCGACCTGAACACCCTCAACGCCGGCCAACCCCACGCCACCGGCCCCATCGGCGTCATCGCCCCGGGCACCGGCCTGGGACAGGCCTACCTGACCTGGGACGGCAGCCACTACCGCGCCCACCCCTCGGAAGGTGGTCACACCGACTTCGCCCCGGCCAACGAGACGCAACTGGCCCTGCTCAACTACCTCTATCGCCAATACGAGCACGTCAGCACCGAGCGCGTCTGCTCGGGCATGGGCCTGCCCAACATCTATACCTTCTTCCGCGACACCGGCCTGGCCATCGAGCCTCCCTGGCTGGCCGAGGCGTTGGCCGCGGCGAGCGATCCCACGCCGGTCATCGTCGGCCACGCCCTCGATGATGAGCAAAGCGCCGAGATCTGCCGCCTGACCCTGGACATGTTCGTGGCCATCCTCGGCGCCGAGGCCGGCAACCTGGCCGTCACCCTGCTCGCCAGCGGCGGCATCTACGTGGGCGGAGGCATCCCGCCCCGCATCCTGCCAGCACTCGACGGGCCCACCTTCATGAATGCGTTCCGTAACAAAGGCCGCTTCCGCGATCTGATGGAGCGCACGCCGGTGCACGTCATCCTCAACTCGAACGCCGCCCTGCTCGGCGTCGCCTATGCCGGCATGGGCCTGCTGGAAAATACCTGACGGCGCGTGGTCAAGTAGGCGCTGAGTCCGATGGTCGCATAGCCAAGTAGTCAACACGACTACCCAACTATCCGACCACAGGTGACCTGGCGGTCGCCTTGACCAACTGACCAACTGACCACGGGCGACCCGGCGGTCGCCTTGACCAACCGACTACCCAGGAGCACCGCATGACCCGCCTTCACGACTTGCAAGACCTTGGCCAATCCGTCTGGTACGATAACATCCGGCGCGCCATGCTCGACTCGGGCGAGCTGCAGGCGTTGCTCGACGCCGGCGTCGTCGGCCTGACGTCCAACCCGTCCATCTTCGAGAAAGCGATCGGCGGCAGCGCCGACTACGACGCGGCGATCGCCGCCGCTCCCGCTGACAGCGCCCCCGCCGGCCTCTTCGAAAGGCTGGCCCTGGACGACATCGGGCGGGCGGCCGACCTGCTGCGCCCGATCTACGAGCGCACGGGCGGCCTGGACGGCTACGCCTCGCTGGAGGTCAACCCGCACCTGGCCGGCGACACAGAAGGCACGGTGGCCGAGGCGCGGCGACTCTTCGCGGACCTGGATAGGCCCAACGTCATGATCAAGGTGCCGGCCACGCCGGCCGGCATCCCCGCCATCCGCCGCCTGATCGCCGCCGGCATCCCCATCAACGTCACCCTGCTCTTCTCGCTGGCCGCCTATGAGGCCGTCGCCCACGCCTACCTGGATGGCCTCGACGACTTCTTTGCTGCCGGCGGATCCGCCCCGCCGGCCTCGGTGGCCTCGTTCTTCATCAGCCGGGTGGACACAAAAGCCGACGCCGCCCTCGAGGCCGCCGGCCACGACGCCCTCCGGGGCACCATCGGCATCGCCAACGCCCGCCAGGCCTACGCCCGCTTCCGAGCGATCTTCAACGGCCCGCGCTGGCAGGCCCTGGCCGACCGCGGCGCCCGCGTCCAACGCCCGCTCTGGGCCAGTACCAGCACCAAGGACCCGGCCTTCCCGGACACGCTCTACGCCGATGCCCTGATCGGGCCGGACACCGTGAACACAATGCCGCCCGCCACGCTCCACGCCTTCCTGGATCATGGCACCGTCGCCGCCACGCTTGCCGCCGGACAGGCCCGGGACGCCGACCGCCTGCGCCGACTGGCCGAGCTGGGGATCGACCTGGAGACCATCACGGCCGAGTTACTCGAGGAAGGCGTCGCCGCCTTTGCCGCCTCCTACGACGCCCTTCTCGACGCGGTGGCGCGCAAGCAGGCGGCGCTGGCCGCCGGCGCGCGGGTCATGGAGTCCGAGCTGGGCAAGCACGACGCCGCCGTCGAGCGCGCCCTGGCCTCGCTCCAGGACGAGCGAATCATGAGCCACATCTGGGCCCACGATCATACGGTCTGGCGTGACGACCCGACCGAGATCGCCAACCGGCTGGGCTGGCTCCACGCGCCGGAGAACTACGCCGCGCAGCTGGGTCGCATCACCGCCCTGGTCGACACCGTCCGCGCCGATGGCTACACCGACGTGCTGCTGTTGGGCATGGGCGGCTCCAGCCTGGCGCCCGAGGTGTTCCGGCACACCTTCGGGATGCGGGAGGGCTACCTCGATCTGGCCGTGTGTGACAGCACGGACCCCGACGCTGTCCGGGACCACGAGGCGCGCCTGGACCTGGCCCGCACGCTCTTCATCGTTTCCACCAAATCGGGCGGCACGGTCGAGACCCTCTCCTTCTTCAAGTATTTCTATAACCGGGTGCTTGACACGGTCGGGCCGGAGGCCGCGGGCGCGCACTTCGTAGCCATTACCGACCCGGGTAGCAAACTGGTCGACCTGGCCCGGCGCTACCGCTTTCGGGCCACCTTCCTCAACGACCCCAACATCGGCGGGCGCTACTCCGCGCTCTCCTACTTCGGCCTGTTGCCGGCAGGCCTGATCGGCGTGGACCTCCCCCGCCTCCTCGACCGCGCCGCGTCGGAGGTGTGCAACAGCGACGGCTGTAACGCGGTCGACGCCGGCGACAACCGCGCCAGCCGTCTGGGCGTCATCATGGCCGAGTTAGCCCGGGCCGGCCGAGACAAACTCACCTTCGTCTTGCCGCCCGCCCTGGCCAGCTTTGGCGACTGGGTCGAGCAGCTCATCGCCGAGAGCACGGGCAAGGAAGGCGAGGGCATCCTGCCCGTCGTCGGCGAGCCGATCGGGGGCCCCGAGGTCTACGGGGACGACCGCCTCTTCGTTCACCTGCGCCTGGCCGGCGAGGGGGCGGACACGGCGGCCGTGCGCGCCCTGGTCGCCGCCGGTCAGCCACTGGTGACGCTCCATCTGGCCGATCTCTACGATCTGGGCGCCCAAATGTTCCTCTGGGAGATGGCCACGGCTGTGGCTGGCCACCGGCTGGACATCCAGCCGTTCGATCAGCCCAACGTGGAGTCGGCCAAAGTGCGGGCGACCGAGATGGTTCGGGCCTATGCCAGCGAGGGCGCGCTGCCCGACGCTCCGGCGGCCGCGCCAGACCGGGCGACGCTCCTTGACTTTCTGGCGCAGGCGGAAGCGGGCGACTATGTCGCCTTGCAGGCTTACGTGCCGCCCCGGCCGGAGACGGATGTCCTGCTGGCGCGGCTGCGCCTGGCGATCCGCGATCGCACGCGGCTGGCCACCACGGTGGGCTACGGGCCGCGCTTCCTGCACTCGACCGGGCAGCTGCACAAGGGGGATGCCGGCAACGGCCTCTTCGTCCAGTTTACGTCCGACGCCGTCGTCGACCTGGCCATCCCCGACGAGGCCGGCGCCGACGCCTCAGCCATGCCGTTCGGCGTGCTGAAGAACGCCCAGGCGCTCGGAGACTACCAGGCCCTGGTCGACGAGGAGCGCCGCGTCCTTCGTATCCACCTGGGGACCGACGTCGCCGGCGGCCTGCGCCGGCTGCTGGCCTGAGCGGCGAGGTGGGCGGCAAGACTCGTTTGCCAAAAGCATGAGGCACCATCGGAGGGCCGATGACCGTTGACCTGGCGGCGTTAAAGCGCGAGGCGGCCGAACACGCCGTCTCCTTCGTCGAATCGGGCATGGTGCTGGGCCTCGGGCACGGCAGCACGACCCACTACGCCTTGCTCCACCTGGCGCGCCGGCTGCGCGAGGGCGCGGTGCGGGACGTTGCCGGCATCCCCGCCTCTGAGGCGACCGCTCGCGAGGCGCGCCGGCTGGACATCCCCCTGACCACCTTCGCCGCCCACCCGGCCATCGACCTGACCATCGACGGCGCCGACGAGGTCGACCCCGACCTCAACCTGATCAAGGGCGGCGGCGGCGCGTTGCTGCGCGAGAAGATCATCGCCCAGGCCAGCTGGCGCGTCGTCATCGTGGTGGACGAGACCAAGCTATCGCCGGCGCTGGGCACGCGCTGGGCCGTGCCAGTGGAGGTGCTGGCCTTCGGCTGGGAGTCGCAACGCCCATACCTGGCCTCGCTGGGCGCCGCCGTGACGCCGCGCGTCGCCGCCGAAGACCCCGGGGCGCTGTTCCGCACCGACGAGGGCAACCTCATCCTGGACTGCCGCTTCGGGCCCATCGCCGCGCCGGCGGCCCTGGCGTCGCGGCTGGATGCCCGGGTCGGCATCGTCGAGCACGGCCTCTTTCTCGGCCTGGCCAGCGATGTCATCGTCGGCCGCCGGGACGGCGTGCAACACCTTGTGCGGGCAGGCAGCCCGTAGGCGCCGCCGCCTCGCGGACCTCAGGACAACAAAACAGGGGCGGCAACCGCTGCTGACGGTCGCCGCCCCTGGAATCGGGGGAGGCCTGCCGGGTGGCAGGACGCTTGGAAAGGCTAGAGATCGGCGGCCGACGGAACGAGCTGGCCGTCGTCGTCCGTGGGCCAGACGATGGCCTCGACCGGGCCCGGGCGCCCGGACCGCTCGATGGCCGCCAGGGCCATCAGGCCGACGATGATGAGTAAGAGAAAATGAATGTCCATGATAATCTCCATCCCTTCCAATCTGTATAGGTCGTGACATCCATAATGTCGTTGCCGGCAGGCTTTCTATAACACGTGATTTCCGCATAGCCGGCGAGCATCGCCTCCGCAATCGTCTGCCCGTCTGCGAGAGCGTCGCCATTCTGTGACTGCGGACGACTCGACCACCCGACTTCTCGCCATACCCAATCGTCGTAGGCCTGGCCCCGTCGCCGCCAGGCCGCTTAACACCCTACCAGGGAGAGAGCATGCACGAGACCGCCGAATACCAACGTCTGAACGCCTACCAGGAGCGGGAGGCCAACTGGAAGGAGTGGGGGCCCTATCTCAGCGAGCGCGCCTGGGGCACCGTGCGTGAGGATTACAGCGCCGGCGGCGCCGCCTGGGATTACCTGCCGCACGATCACGCCCGGAGCCGCGCCTATCGCTGGAACGAGGATGGGCTGGCCGGCATCAGCGATCGGCGCCAATACCTCTGCTTCGCCCTGGCCCTGTGGAACGGGCAGGATCCGATCCTCAAGGAGCGTCTCTTCGGCCTCACCGGGCCGGAGGGCAACCACGGTGAGGACGTCAAGGAGATCTACTACTATCTCGACAGCACGCCGACGCACAGCTACATGAAAATGCTCTACAAATACCCGCAGCGGGCCTTTCCCTACGCGGACCTGGTGGCGGAGAACCGGCGCCGCGGCCTGCACGACTTTGAGTACGAGCTCATGGACACCGGCATCTTCGCCGAGGACCGTTATTTCGACGTCTTCGTCGAGTATGCCAAGGCGACCGAAGAGGACGTCCTCGTGCGCGTTACGGCCCACAACCGCGGCCCGGAGCCGGCGCCGCTGTGGCTACTCCCCACGCTCTGGTTCCGCAACACCTGGAGCTGGGGCTACGAGAACGGGCCGATGGACGATGTGCCCGGCAAGCCGTCTCTGCACGCGGCCGGCGACGCGGCGTGGCCAACCGTCGTGGCCGATCACCCGGTCCTGGGGCGCTACCTCTTCCGCGCCGAGGGGGCCGAAGGGCTGCTGTTCACCGAGAATGAGACGAACAACCGCCGCCTCTTCGGGACGCCGAACGCCGGGCCCTACGTCAAGGACGCCTTCCATCGCGCCCTGATCGAGGGCGAGCGCGACGCGGTGAACCCCACGCAGGAAGGCACGCGGGCGGCCGCCGTGTATCAGCGGGAGGTGCCCGCTGGGGGCGAGGTCACCATCCGGTTGCGGCTGACGCGCCAGCCCGACGCGCATCCCGCGCAACGGCCGGCCGACGAGCCCCTCGTGCGCCCGGCCGGCCAGCCGAGCCCGGAGGCGCTGCGCGCCCCGTTTGCCGGCTTCGAGAAAAGCTTCGCGGCGCGACGGGGGGAGGCGGACGCGTTTTACGCTGCCATTCAGGCGCCGGGCCTGACAGACGACGAGCGCCGGGTGCAGCGGCAGGCGTTTGCCGGCATGCTCTGGAGTAAACAGCTCTACTACATCGACGTCGAGCAATGGCTCGACGGCGACCCGGCCTCGCCGCCCCCGCCGCCGGCGCGCCAGCGGGGCCGCAACCGTGACTGGCGCCATCTGAACAACTTCGACATCCTCTCCATGCCGGACAAGTGGGAGTACCCCTGGTACGCCTCCTGGGATCTGGCCTTTCACTGCATCCCGCTGGCCATGGTCGACCCCGCGTTCGCCAAGCGCCAGCTCATCCTGCTGACCCGGGAGTGGTATATGCACCCGAGCGGACAGCTGCCGGCATACGAATGGGCGTTCGGCGACGCCAACCCCCCGGTGCACGCCTGGGCAGCCTGGCACGTCTACCAGATCGAGGCCGCCACGACTGGCCAGGCGGACCGGCCGTTCCTCGAAGGCATCTACCACAAGCTGCTGCTCAACTTCACCTGGTGGGTCAACCGCGAGGACGAGGACGGCAACAACGTCTTCCAGGGCGGCTTCCTCGGCCTGGACAACATCAGTCTGTTCGATCGCGGGTCGGCGCTGCCCATGGGCGGCCACATCGATCAGTCAGACGGCACAGCGTGGATGGGCTTCTACAGCCTGGGCATGCTCCAGATCGCCCTGGAGCTGGCCCGCGAGGAGCCGGTCTACCAGGACCTGGCGACCAAGTTCTTCGAGCACTTTCTGGCCATCGGCCGGGCCATGGTCCGGGTGGAGGGCCGCGGGCACGCGCTCTGGAACGAGGAGGACGGCTTCTTCTATGACGAGCTGCACCTGCCGGACGACAGCATCGTGCCGCTAAAGGTGCGCTCGCTGGTCGGCCTGATCCCGTTGCTGGCGGTGACGGTGCTCGAGCCCGGCCTGTTGACCCGGATGCCCGACTTCGAGCGGCGGGTGCGCTGGTTCCTGCACCATCGGGGCCATCTGGCGGAGCAGAACGTTGCCGGCATCGACCGGCCCGGCGAGCCGGCCAGCCTGCTGGTCTCTATTCTCACCCGGGAGCGCCTGCGCAGCGTGCTCCGCGTCATGCTGGACGAGAACGAGTTCCTCTCGCCGTACGGCATCCGCTCCCTCTCGCGCGCGCACGCCGCCAACCCCTTCACGCTGCGCTATCGGGACGAGACCTTCGGCATCGACTACCAGCCGGCCGAGTCGCGCAGCGGCCTGTTCGGGGGCAACTCCAACTGGCGCGGACCCATCTGGATGCCGATCAACTTCCTGATCATCGAGGCGCTGCGGGCCTTCGACACCTTCTATGGCGCCGACTTCCAGGTCGAGTGCCCCCTGGGCTCTGGGAACTGGATGTCGCTGGCCGAGGTGGCGCATGAGCTGGCCCGGCGCCTCGTGAGCCTCTTTCTGCGCGACGACGCCGGGCGGCGGCCGGTCTACGGCGGCCAAATCACGCTCCAGCAGGATCCGCTCTGGCGCGATTACCTCCTCTTCTATGAGTACTTCCACGGCGACAACGGCGCTGGCCTGGGGGCCAGCCATCAGACCGGCTGGACCGGCCTGGTGGCGGTGCTGTTGCAGCGTCTCGGAGAGTTGCGAGCATGACGGGAAAAACGAACGCGCGCGACCGGCTGATCGCCGCGCTGGCGGAGGCCGGTCCGGCCCACCATCGGGCCTATCAGGAGACGGATGGCCTCGATCCGGATTGGCCCTGGTGGTATGCGGGATTCCTCCGCGAGCGGCTCAACCAGATCCTGGGCGTGGAGCTCACCCGCAGCGAGTGGACCTACTGGCTCATCGCCGCAGCGAGGCACCAGACTGAGCGGGGCCTCGAGACACCCTGGCCCGACGTCTATGCCGACTACTTTCTGAGTCACATCGTCTGACGCCAGTCGGGCTGTGGGGGGCTGTCACTAGGAGCAAGGCACTATGCGGCCCGAGCGCCCGCCGGCTACATCGACCCGTCGCGTGGTCGGGCCACAGGGGGCAGCGTGGTATAATCGATGCTGGTATGGAGCAAGCCACGCCCCCCACGCCGGACTTCGCGGCAAGTCCCTGCCCACATCTGGCCGCGGCGATCGATCAGGCCACCTACTACGCGTTTCCCGCGACTGGCAATATCTGCCTTGGCTGCCGTCCACCCGCCCGTCCGGCTCTCGATCACCAGGACCAGTTTTGCCTCAGCGGAGCACATGGCGACTGCCCCATCTATCTGGCCCCGTCGCCGGGACCGATGCCGGCAAACATCGCCTTGCACCGTGGCCCCCTCGCGGTCCTATTGCAGTCTCCCCGTCGCCTGGTTCCCTTGCTGGTGGCCACGGTCATCAACGCCGTGATCGCGATTCCGGTCGTGCGTGGCGACCGGGCGCGGGACGAGCCCCCTGCGAGCTCCGTCGGGTCGTCCGGCCCGGTTGCCGGCATGGTCCAGTCGGCGACGCCGACGATGCCACCGTCGGCGACACCCCGGCCGCCGACCGGGACGCCGCCACCCGCGTCGTCGGTGTCCGCGTCGCCGATGCCCGCGACGTGGACGACGGTGCCCCTGCCGTCCGCGACAACCGTCCCAGACGCCACGCCCTTCACCGCTCCAGGAGGCCAGGGTGAAGCCACGGCGACGTCGTCGGCACGCCCCACAACCAGCCCGACGGCCCCAGCGCCAGCTTCACCCACGGTCAGCCCCTCCGCCACGGTAGCCCTCGGCCCCACGCCGGCGGCGCAGGCGCAGATCGTGGTGGCCAGCATCAATCAACGCCTTGGCCCGGGCACCGATTACCCCGTCCTTCGGGTGCTGACGCGTCAGAATCTGCTCACGGTGATCGCTCGCAACCAGTCCGGTAGCTGGTATTACGTCCAGACGGCGACCGGACAGCCAGGCTGGGTTGCCGCCGCGCTGCTGGAGCCAGTTCGCCCGTTCGATCCAGAGGCGTTGCCGGTGCGCGTGGCGCCGCCGCCGCCGCTACCAAGCCCTACGCCGTCGCCCATCTCACCGCCTGCCCCGCCGCCCAATCCCCCCCCGACGGCGCCTCCCGCGCCGCCGCCGGCACCCACGCCGACACCCAGTTTGCCCACGCCGACGCCGTTGCCCCCTCCGTGAGGAGGGTGCACCTGCCGAGACCCTAATGACCCGTCGCGCTCTCGTGCTCGCGCTCATCGCTCTTTTCGCCGTCCTGGGAACCCTGCAGCTAACCATTGTCCTGGCTATCATCTCCCCGCTGGCCGCTCCGTCGACCGTCGCCGCGTTCGGCGGCGAGCCGATCCTCTCGATCGGCAAGACGGGGCCCGCCACCGCCCAGCCGGGCGCCATCATCACCTACACGCTGACCGTGACCAATAGCGGCCCGACAACGGCCGTCGACCTCGTCATGGTCGATGGCCTGCCGACCGGGGCAAACTACGTCAGTGGCGGCACGCGCTACGGCTACCTGATCTTCTGGTCGATCCCGGCGCTGGAGGGCAACGGTGCCTCCATCTCGCGTCAATTCGTCGTCACCGCCAGCCAGACGATCACGAACAGCGACTATTCGGTGGCTGCTGAGGGTGGCTATGAGGCGACGGGCGACGTGCCGGTCGTGACGGTGATCGACAATCCGGCGCTGATCATCGCGAAGTCGGGCCCGGCACTCGTCCGACAGGGCGAGCCGATCACGTATACGCTGGTGGTGACCAATGTCGGCACCGCCCCGGCGACGGGCCTGCTGATCACGGACGCCGTACCATCCGGCGCCACCTACCTGCGTGGTGGGGCGCTGAATGGCGGCGAGGTCTCCTGGAGCGTGCCGGCACTGGGCGCCGGCGCGCACGTGGCTGTGCGGTTTGCCGTGGTCGCCGCGAATACGATCGTCAACGCGGGCTATGGCGCCGTGGCGGACGGCGGCGTTGTGGCGCCTCCCGGCAACCCGGTCACGACCGCCGTGCAGCCCTGGTTACTCCACCTGCCGCTCACGCTGACCCGTTACACGGCCGATGAGCCCAACGACGTCTGTAATGAGAGTCACCCGTTGCTGGCCGATGTCACGTACCGGTTTTTGGCCGAGGATGCTTTCGATTGGTACGTCTACGAGCTTTCCAATCCTTCACCCATCGACCTGATCTTCAGTCTGGAGGATTTCGCCCCGGTGGCCGGGCAGCTGCTGGTCTATCGTGGCCCGGCTTGCGCCATGCTCGTTCTGGCCGGCCAGAACGGCGACTTCGCCACGACGAAGGTCGTCCGCCTGAGCGGCCAGCTTGCCGGGCGTTACTATGTCCTCGTCGTCAACGACGGCCCCACGAACCTGTCCACCCCATATCGACTGCGACTGACTACCAGTCCTTGAGCCGGCGCCCCGATAGCGCTCGAGCCCAGGCCACCGCCCGCCCCACCTACTGTGAACACAACCGCTTATCTCAACCGCCGAGGATTTCAATGACTCGACATGCAATTGCGCTCCCGCTCATCGCCTTCTTCGCCATCCTGTCGGCCCTGCAGCTGGCCTTCGGCCTCGCCATCGCCGCGCCGGCGATTGACTTACCCGCCGGAGGCGCGGTGTACTCAGCCCTGCCGGCAGCCACGCCGGCTCTGACGATCACCAAGAGCGGCCCGCCGCTGGTGGCGTCGGACTCTCCCTTCAGCTACGTGCTGACTATCGACAACAGCGGGACGACGACGGCGACCGGCCTGATCATCACCGATCGCGTGCCGGCAAACGCCACCTACCTCTGGGGCGGCACCCTCGTCGGTGGGGTGGTCGAGTGGGCCGTGCCGTCGCTCGGCGCGGGCGACGTTACCACGGTCAGCTTCGCTCTAAGCACCAACCAGACCATCACCAACGACGACTACGCCGTGAACGCCGACGGCGGTCACCGGGCAGTGGGCACGACAGCCGTCGTGACCGAGATCGGCGGCGATCCGG
>JBFGLK010000044.1:0-11026 GCA_041576195.1 Promineifilaceae bacterium (SeqCode) | reverse complement strand
GCGGCGCCCCTTGCGGACCGGATCGGCCCAGGTGAAGTCGTTGACCCCGTCCCAATACGCGGCCTCGGCGGCGCCTTCCCACACCTCGCCGGCCGGCGCGCCCGTCTCGCGGGCCAGGAAGTCGGCCAGGCGGGCCAGCCGCGCCGGCTGGGCCGCCTCCAGGCCGCCCAGCCGGGCCACCAGCCGCCAGGCGCCGTCAGCCTCCGGCACCAGGTCAAGGGCATCTAGCTCGAAGGGCGTCGGCGCCAGGCGGAAGAGCGCCGCCTGCGCCGCCGCCAGGCCCGGGTAGGCGACCGCCAGGGTGGCGGTGGCCGCCGGGCGTGGGAAGACCTTGAACGTCAAGGTAACCAGCACGCCGTACCGGCCCAGGCTGCCCACGAAGAACTTGGGCAGGTCGAAGCCGGCGGCGTTCTTCACGACCTTGCCGCCTGAGCGGACCAGCCGGCCCTGGCCGTCAACGAACTCAACGGCCAGGATGAAGTCCCGGACGCCGCCATAGCGATAGCGGCCGGGTCCCGACAGGTTGGCGGCCACCGTGCCGCCGAGCGTGGCCCCCCGGGCGACCAGGACCGGGTCGAACGGCAGGTATTGCCCGTGCTCGGCCAGGGCCGCCGCCACCTCGGCCACCGGCGTGCCGGCATAGGCCGTAAACGTATACTCGTTCGGTTCGTAGGCCAGGATGCCCCGCAGCCCGTCCACGGCCAGGCCGACGACCCCCTCGGGGGGCGTCGACAGGGCGGGCTTGCTCTTGCCGGCATGGGGCAACACGCAGGTCGCCGCCCGCACGGCCTCCTGGACCTCCTCTGGCGTCGACGCGGCCACGTTCATTCGCGCGATATCACCCCCTGCTTCTCCAGCGGGTGCGCGCCATGCTGACGCAGCGCCGGCGCGTCCCCGCCGGGAAACATCTTGCCCCGGTTGGCGATCTCCCGCGGGTCGATCTGCTGCCGGATCGCCCGCATCACGTCCATGTCGACCTCGGTAAACATCGCCCCCAGATAGGCCCGTTTCTCCATGCCCACGCCGTGCTCGCCGGTGATGGAGCCGCCTAGCGAGATGCACAGGCGCAGGATCTCCCCGGCCAGCGCCTCGGCCTTCTCGAGCGCTCCCGGGGTCTGGCCGTCGTAGAGGATGAGCGGGTGCAGGTTGCCGTCTCCGGCATGAAAGACGTTGGCCACCGGCAGGTCGTAGGCCGCGCTGAGCCGCTCGATCTCGGCCAGCGCGTGGCCCAGGTGGCCGCGCGGCACGACGCCGTCCTGCACCACGTAATCCGGGCTGAGGCGGCCGACAGATGAGAAGGCGCCCTTGCGCCCCTTCCAGATGCGGACCCGCTCGGCCTCGTCCTTGGCCACCCGCACCTCGTAGGCGCCCGAGGCGTCGATCACGGCTTTCAGGGCCTTGAACTCCTGGTCGACCTGGTCCGTCTCCCCCTCCAGCTCGACGATGAGGACGGCGGCGGCGTCCGGCGGGTAGCCCGCCCCGACCGCGGCCTCGGCCGCCTTGATCGCCAGCCGGTCCATGATCTCCATCGCGCCCGGCAGGAGGCCGGAAGCCACCACCCGGCCGACGGCGTCGCCCGCCGTCTGCAGCCGATCATAGGCGGCCAGCACAGTGCGATAGCGCTCCGGCCGCGGCAGCAGGCGCACGGTGATCTCCAGGGCGATGCCAAACAGGCCCTCCGAGCCGACGAACAAGCCGATCAGGTCGGGGCCCACGCCCACCCCCTCCACGCTCTCGCCGCCAAATTGGACCACCTCGCCATCTGCGAGCACGACTCTCAGGCCCAGAATGTGGTTGCTGGTCATGCCGTATTTGAGGCAGTGGGCGCCGCCAGAGTTGAAGGCGAGGTTGCCGCCGATGGTGCAGACTGGCTGGCTTGATGGGTCCGGGGCGTAGTAAAGGCCATGCGGCTCCGCAGCCTGGGAAATGTGGAGGTTCACCACGCCCGGCTCGACCACTGCCAGCCGTTGGACCGGGTCGAGGCGCTTGATCCGGTTGAGGCGGTTGAGGGCAATGACCAGGCCGTCGGCGATCGGCAGGGAGCCGCCGGACAGGCTCGTGCCGCTGCCGCGGGCGACGAAGGGCACGGCGTGCTCATCGCAGAGACGCACCGTCTCCACGACCTCATCCTCGGTTTCCGGCAGCACGACGGCGGCCGGGCGGGAGCGGAAGGCGGTGAGCGCGTCCGATTCGTAGGCCAGGAGCTGGGCGCCCTGGGTCAGCAGGCGGGCCGGCGGATAGATCCGGGCGAGCCCGGCCATAAAGGGGGAAGCGTTCATGGTCTGCCTCCGACGAGCGATCCGGCGACGAAGCTGCCCCCATTATAGCGCACCGTACAGGGTGCGGAGCGAAAGGGCGAAAGGCGTGCCCGGACCACGCCGGCCCGCCACAGAACAGCCGCCGATCCGGTGACATTCGTTACCTGACAGGCGCCGGGCGACTCGCTAAGCTATGAGATGTGCTCGCGCGCGGTGCGCGAGCAACCGTTTGGGGAGGAATCACTATGAAATCGATCTGGAATCGCATCGCGTGGGGCCTATTTCTCATCGTATTGGGCGGGTTCTGGCTCCTGCAGACCCTGGACCTCGTACCGGAGCGGGCCATCACCACCTGGGCCCTGCTTTTCGGCGGCGCAGGGCTGGTCTTCCTGATTGGCTACCTGGCCAGTGACTGGCGTGACTGGCCGGCGTTGATCCCGGCCGTGCTGTGCGGCGACATCGCGATGGCGCTCGCCCTGACTGAAATGGGCGCCGAGGGCGAGGTCGTCGGCGGCGCCTTCCTGCTGGTTCTATCCGTACCCTTCTGGCTCGCCTTCTTGCTGGCGCCAAAGGCCAACTGGTGGGGCCTGATCCCGGGCTGGGCGCTCTCCGCGATCGGCGGCATCATTCTGGCCATCCCGCTCATCGGGGAGCGGTTACTGCCGACGTTGATCCTGACGGCCATTGGCCTGCCGTTCCTGATCGTCTACTTCGCCCGGCGCGAGCACTGGTGGGCGATCATCCCGGCGAGCGTCCTGGTGGGCATCGGGCTGCTGCTGCTGCTGGAGGAGACCCTCGGCGGCGACCTGTTCGCTTCGTTGACCGTGCTGGCCGTGGCCCTGCCCTTCTGGGTCATCTTCCTGGCGCGCCGGGACCAGTGGTGGGCCGTCATCCCTGCCGGCATCTTGACGACCGCCTTCGTGGTCACCGTCATCGCCACCAGCGACCTGCTTGGCGCCAACCTGGAGGCGTATGGCGGGGCCATCTTCTTTGGCGGGCTGGCTCTAACCTTCGGCCTGGTCTGGGCGCAGCGCCGCAAGCTCCCGACGGAATGGGCCAAATACCCGGCCGCCGTCCTGGCCGTGATGGCGCTCGTCGCCCTGATGGCCGGCAGCGTCGGCCAGCTGATCTGGGGCGTGGCCCTGATTCTCCTGGGTCTGTGGCTGGTGTTGCGCCGGGGACGGCCGGGGTTGTCGTAGGGGCGCCGATTGCTGCGCCGGGAGAGGCCAGGGTCGTCGTCGGGGCGCAGCAGGCTGCGCCCTTCCTGGCAACCGGCAGATTGCTCGTGGCCGGGTAGGCGGTTGGTCGCGTCGTCGGGTAGAATGCCTTCATGACCAACCGACCAAACAACCACATTGACGCCTATCACGACGTGGCCATCGTCGGCGCCGGGCCGATCGGGCTGGAGCTGGACGCCTGCTTGTAGACGGCGGGCATCGAGTTCCTGCACCTGGATGCGGGCCAGATCGGCCATACGTTGACCTGGTGGCCTCGCCAAACGCACTTCTTCAGCACGACGGAGCGGCTGGCGCTGGCCGGCATCCCCATCCAGAGCAGCCACCAGGAACGGATCACCGGTGAGGAGTACCTGGCCTATCTACGCGCCGTGGTGGAGCAGTTCGACCTGCGCGTGCGGACCTACGAGCCTGTCCGCCGTCTGGCCGTCGAGCCCGGCGGCTTCCTGCTGGAGACAGCGCCCCTGGCCGGCCCGCGCCGCTACTGCTGCCGGCAGCTCGTCCTGGCCATCGGCGACATGCACGTCCCGAATCGGCTGGACATCCCGGGCGAGGACCTGCCCCACGTCTCCCACTACTTTCGCGATCCGCACGACTACTTCCGCCGCCGCCTGCTCATCGTCGGCGGCAAGAACTCGGCCGCCGAGGCGGCGCTGCGCTGCTGGCGGGGCGGGGCCGAGGTCACCCTCAGCTATCGCCGCCCACGCTTTGACGAGCGGCGCGTCAAGCATTGGATCCTGCCCGACCTGCTGGCCCAGATCGACGCGGGGACGATCCGGTTCCTGCCGGAGACGGTCCCCGTGGCCATCGCCCCGACCCATGTGACGCTCGCGCCCTGCCGCGACGGCCAACCGCTGCCGGGCGCGGCGCGCATCCGGCACGAGACCGACTTCGTCCTCCTGAACACGGGCTTCCGGGGCGACCAGAGCCTGTTGGAGATGGCGGGGGTGGAGTTGCGGGGCGAGAACCGGGTGCCGGTCTTCGACCCGGCGACGATGGAGACGAACGTCCCCGGCCTCTATCTGGCGGGCACAGTGGCGGCCGGCATTCAGCAGCGCTACACGCTCTTCATCGAGAACACCCACCATCATGCCGGCAAGATCGCGGCCGCGCTCACCGGCCAGTGGCCGGCCATCCTGGGCACGGCCCCACCCCCGCCCCTCGAGGCCATCGAGGCGAACTGACGCCGGGGCATGGGGCAAGGGTGTAGCGAGAGGGCGCAGCAGACTGCGCCCCTACAGCCCCCGGTCCACGAACGCCCGCAGCGCGCGTAGGTTGCGCGTGGGTGTGGTGACCATCGTGACGCAGCCGGTGCCCAGCACCCACCGGCGCCCGCCCGACTGCCGCCAGGCGTCGGCCGCCTCCGCCAGGGCGGCCTCGGGCGACTCCTCATGCGCCGTCCAGCGGGAGACGCCGCCACAGACGGCGCCGGGGAAGAGGTCCAGTCCTTGCGCTAGCGAGGGGCTGTCTTCGCGATCGTGCCAGTTGATGAGCTGCACCGGGTAGTCGGCCAGGGGCGCCAGATAGGCCGAAGCGCCGTGGACGTGCATCAGGTTGAGCCACAGATCACGGGCTTCGGCCAGGACCTGGAGATCGCCCGGCCGGCCGAAGCGCGCGTACTCCGCCGGGGTCAGGTGGGTGTGGCGGGCGTGCTGCACGGCGTAGTAGATGCCGGCAATCCCCGTTTCGCGCGCCGCCGCTACGTAACGCCCCGTCGTCTCGGCGATCACGTCCAGCCCGGCCAGGACCGCCTCCGGGTGACGCCGCAGATGGACCAGCAACGTCTTCTCGTCCGCCAGGTTGCGCGCCTGGGCCAGCGGCGAGAAGACCGTGGCCAGGAACGGTACATCCTTGCCGAGGCCCTCGCCCACCCGCCGCAGCGCCTCGAGCTGCGTCGCCAGGCTGCCGGCACCCGGGTCCAGTGGCCGCAGCCGTTCCCAATCCGCCGGCCCGGTGATCACGCGCCGGGTGTATTGGCGCGTCCCCTCGATGTGGCCCACCCAGCGATCGTTGGTGCCCCAATCGCGGATGGCGAAGCTGCTGGCCGGCGAGACCTTGACGAAGTCCCAGTCATAGTCCGCCTGCCACTGCAGATGGGCGGCGGCGAGGGCCGCGGCGTCCTGGTCGTCGCCCGGCCAGTGGCGCCATAGGGCGACCGGCGGGCGATCAACCGGGTCGCCGGCCAGGGCGGCACGGAGGCGTTGGAGTTTGGTGAGCATGAGGGTGATCCGTTGGTCAAGGCGACCGTCAGGTCGCCCGTGGTCGGTTCGTCCGGTGGTCAGTTGGTCGGGTGATCTGTGCAGGGGCGCAGCCTGCTGCGCCCGATCCGCGCCCGTTCGCGGCACCCGTCTGGGTGTCCCGCCGATTCTAGATGAACAGCGGCGCGAGCACCAGCGTGATCGTCGCGAGCATCTTGATCAACACGTGCAGGCTGGGCCCGGCCGTGTCCTTGAATGGATCGCCGACCGTGTCGCCGACGACCGAGGCGCGGTGGGCCTCCGAGTCCTTGCCGCCGTAGTTGCCGGCCTCGATGAACTTCTTGGCGTTGTCCCAGGCGCCGCCGCCGTTGTTCATCACGGTGGCCAGCAGGATACCCGTGATCGTGCCGGACATGAGCAGCGCCGCACCCGCTTCGGCCCGCAGGACCATGCCCACCAGCACGGGTGTGCCCACGGCCACCAGGCCGGGCACGACCATGGCCCGCAGGGCGCCGCGAGTGGTGATGTCTACGGCCCGGCTATAGTCGGCGACGACGCCGGGCCGCCCTTCGAGCAGGCCGGGGATCTCCCGGAACTGGCGCCGCACCTCCTGGATGATCTCCTCGGCCACCCGGGAGACGGCGCGGATGGCCATGGCCGAGAAGAAGAAGATGAGCATCGCCCCGATGAGGGCGCCGACGAAGACGGGGACCTTGCCCAGATCGACGACGTGGGAGGCGGCGACGTCCGCCGCGCTGCCGCCCTCGGCCAGGCGCACCAGGGCCACCTTGTCCAGATAGGCGCTGAAGAGGAGGAAGGCGGCCAGAGCGGCCGAGCCGATGGCGTACCCTTTGGTCAAGGCCTTGGTCGTGTTGCCGGCAGCGTCGAGGGCGTCAGTGCCGGCACGGACCTCGGCCGGCGCCCCGGCCATCTCCACGATCCCACCCGCGTTGTCCACGATCGGCCCGAAGGTGTCCATCGTCAGGATGAAGGCCGCGGTCATCAGCATGCCCATGGTGGCCACCGCCGTGCCGTAGATGCCGCCGACCGCCGTCGTCACGCCAATGTCGGCCGCCGCCTGAGCCCCCATCCAGTAGGTGCCGATCAGGGCCGCGGCGATGACGATGACCGGCGCCGCCGTGTTCTCGAAGCTGACCGCCAGGCCGGTGATGATGTTCGGGCCGCTGCCCCAGTTGCTGGAGCGGGCGATCGACTGGACCGGGCGCCAGCGCGTCTCGGTGTAGTACATGGTGATGGCCGCGAACAGGACGCTGGCCACCAGCCCGGCCATGCCGGCGGCGAAGAACCACGGCGAGCCGAGCATGACGCGGACGACGACGTAGAGCGCGACGGCCGACAGGGCCACGGCCAGGCCGTAGCTACGAAAGAGGGCGTTCATCGGCGGCTCGCCGGGGCGCAGGCGAAAGCCAGGCAGGCCCGTCGCCGCCAGCACGCCGGCCATCGAGGCCAGCAGGCCGAAGGAGCGCACGACCAGGGGGAAGAAGATCCAGGTGGCCGAGCCCGTGGTGGCGTAGAGGCCGACGCCCAGGATCATGGCCCCGATGTTCTCGGCCACGGTCGACTCGAAGAGATCGGCCCCGCGGCCGGCGCAGTCGCCCACGTTGTCCCCCACCAGGTCGGCCACCACGCCGGCGTTGCGCGGGTCGTCCTCGGGGATATGGGCTTCCACCTTGCCCACCAGGTCGGCGCCGACGTCGGCCGCCTTAGTATAGATGCCGCCGCCGAGCTGCGCGAAGAGGGCGACGAAGCTGGCGCCGAAGCCCATGCCCACGATGAGGAAGGGGGCGATGTTGGGCTCGCGAAAGCCGCCATAGAGCCAGAACATGGCGTACACGCCGAGGAGGGAGAGGGCCACGACGAGGAAGCCGCTGACCGCGCCGCCGCGCAGGGCGACGTTGAAGGCGGCCACCGGCCCCTGGCGGGCGGCCGAGGCCACGCGCTGGTTGGATTGCACGGCGACGACCATGCCGATCACGCCGCTGAGGGCGGAGATGCCGGCACCCACGAGGAAGGCGATCGCCGTCTTCCAGCCCAGCTCCAGGCCCACGACGCCGGTCTCGGACACCCGCTCCAGCAGTCCGACGAGCAGGGCCACGACGAGGGCCATGACCAGCGAGAGGGCGGCGATGGTGCTGTACTGCCGGGTGAGAAAGGCGACGGCGCCGGCATAGATGGCCTCGCCGACGCGGCGCATCTCGGCCGTGCCGCGATCACGCCGCAAGACGTCGCGGGAAAGCCAGGCCACAAACAGGAGGGTCAGTCCGCCGGAGGCAGGAACGATCCACAGGAGACTCATGAACCACTCCTTGCGCGCGGCATGGGCCGGGTGCTGGTGAGGCGAAAGAAACGTGGTGGACCGCGCGAGCGTTGACTGGGAATCCTGGCTCGGCTCCCCCGGTGACGGGCCAGTGCGCACCTGGGCCAATGGGAAAGAGCGTGCCGTGTGACACTTGCCCGTCATTCTACGCGCGATCGGGAAGCGCTGACAAGAGGGACTTGTGGGGCGATTGGCCCGAGTCGCCTGAGGCACGACTCAGTGAGTCGCGCTACCCTTGCTCATAGACGAACTGGCGCACGCGGGCGGCCACGGCGGCCGGGTCCACCTGGGCGCGCGCCTCGCCGCTCTCGAGGGCCTGGCGGGCCACCGCCTCCGCCACGGCGGGCGCCACGGTGAAGTCGGTGCCCTTGGGGATGATCCAGTCGGGCCGCAGGTGCTTGTCGTCGACGAGGCCGGCGATCGCCTCGGCGGCGGCGATCTTCATCGCGTCCGTGATGTTGCGTACCCGGGCGTCGAGGGCGCCGCGGAAGATGCCGGGGAAGGCCAGGGAGTTGTTCACCTGGTTCGGGAAGTCGCTGCGCCCGGTGGCGACGATGGCCGCGCCGGCCTCGTAGGCCAGATCGGGCATGATCTCGGGCGTCGGATTCGCCAGAGCGAAGACGATGGGATCGGGGGCCATCGCGCGGATCATCTTCTGGCTGAGCACGCCCGGAGCCGAGAGGCCGATGAAGACGTCGCGGCCCTGGATCACCTGGGCCAGATCGCCCTTGACCTTGTCCGGATTGGTGATGGCGGCCATCTCGGCCTTGATCGGGTTCATGCCGGCACGGCGGCCCCGGTAGAGCGCGCCGCTGCGATCAACCAGGATGACGTCGCGCAGGCCGCGGGCCATGAGCAGCTTCGTCACGGCGATCGCCGAGGCGCCGGCGCCGTTGACCACCACGGACAACTCGTCGAGCGTCTTGCCGGCCAACCGGCAGGCGTTCGCCAGGCCGGCCAGCACGACCACGGCCGTCCCGTGCTGGTCGTCGTGGAAGATGGGGATGTCGGTCTCCGCCTTGAGCCGCTCCTCGATGGCGAAGCAGCGCGGGGCGCTGATGTCTTCCAGGTTGATGCCGCCGAACGTCGGCTCCAGGCGCTTCACGATCTCGATGATCGCCTCGGTCTCCTGGGTGGCCAGGCAGACGGGGAACGCCTCCACGCCGGCGAAGGTGTGGAACAGGATCGCCTTGCCCTCCATCACCGGCAGCGCCGCCCGGCCGCCGATATTGCCCAGGCCAAGCACGGCGCTGCCGTCGCTGACGACGCCCACCAGGTTGCCACGGGCCGTGATCTCGAACACCTGCTCGACGTGGTCCCGGATCAGGCGCACCGGCTCCATAGCCCCAGGCACCAGGTAGAACTGCTTCAGGATGAACTCATCCTTGACCGGGATGTTGTTGTTGATCTCCAGCAGGCCCTGGAAGCGCTCGTGCAACTCCAGGGACTCCTCGGCGATGCTCATGGGGCGGTCGCTCTTGGGCGGCACCGGCAGCTTGCCCTCGTAGACGAAGCGCCAGGTGCGGCTGGCGATCTCCTCGGGCGTGATGCCTGTGCGCTTGGCGTATCCCTTTTCGATCGTCGCCCGGGCCACGGCGGCGGCGACGGCGGGGGCGACGCGGTAGTCGAAGATGCGCGGGGAGATGTAGTCGGCGTGCAGCTCTTCGTCGGGGATGATGTGGGCCAGGGCCTCGGCGGCGGCGATCTGTGCCGGCACCACAAAGCGGCGGGCGCGCACATCCAGCAAGCCGCGGAAGACGCCGGGCACGATCGACGCGATGTCCATCTGGTTGGGGTGGGTCGACTGCGATGTGGCCACCACGGCCGCCCCGACGCGATAGGCGTCCTGCGGCAGCACGCCCAGCGGCACGCCGAACAGGAAGAGCGCCGGGTCCGGGGCCATCTCGCGGCACCACTCCGGCGTGAAGCCGGAGCGCCCGACAAAGTCGACGAAGACGTCGGCGCCGGCCAGCATCTGGCGCAGGTCGCCCGAGCGGTTCTCCGGGTTGCTCAGTTTCGAGATCTCCCACTTGGCCCAGTTCATGTCGAAGGGCCGGTACTTGGTGATGGCGCCCGCCCGGTCGCAGACGATGCTGTTCTCCACCCCGTAGCGATGCAGCAGAAAGGCGGTGCCCAACCCGGCCGCGCCCGCCCCGTTGATCACGATCTTCATATCGGCCAGCTTCTTGCCGGTGAGCCGGGCGGTGTTGATCAGGCCGGCCAGGATGCCGATGGCCACGCCCTCGCGGTGGTTGTTGACGACGGGGATGGACAGGGCACGCTCCAGCCGGTTGGTGGCCGCGATGCTGCCGGGAGAGAGGATATCTTCCAGGCTGATGCCGCCGAACGTCGGCGACACCTCCAGGATCGTGTCCACGAACTCGTCGACGCTGTCCGTGCGGATCGCCAGGGGCAGGGCATCGATGCCGGCGAAGTTCTTGAAGATGACGGCCGTGCCCTCCAGCACCGGCAGGATCGCCTCCGGGCCCACGTTTCCCAGGCCAAAGGCCGACGATCCGGTGGAGACCAGGGCGATGGTGTTGCCCCGGCAGGTCACGTCGAAGGAACGGCGCGGATCCCGCTCGATTTCCAGGCAGGGCTCAGCGACCCCCGGCGTATAGACCAGGCTGAGCGCGTGACTGTCGCGCACCTGTACTTTGCTGCGCACCGAGATGAGCCCATGGTGGCGGCGGCGATAGCTCATGGCGTTAGCCAGGAATTCCTCGTTTGCGGACATGACCTGCTCCTGTGATTGGGCATGAGAAGGCGAACACGGCACGATGTGACGCCCATCTATTCTATAAGAACACGGGAAAGGCGGGGGCGCTACGATTGGGTAATTCGGGGGAATGGCCACGTCCGGCCCGAGGCTCTGGCGGAATGTCGGGCCCTGTGGCATGATCCAGACCCGGATGAAACTCTACGCCATCAGCGATTTGCACGTCAGCCGGTTAGAGAACTGGGATGCCCTCCAGGCCCTGCCCGCCTTCCCCGAGG